>DASXOZ010000049.1 GCA_036493895.1 Candidatus Binatia bacterium
TTCGCCTTCTGCTCGTCGCTGCCGAAGGTGTAGATCACCGGCCCGACCATCTTGGTGCCGAACGGGATGATGCCCGGCGCGTATTCCTCCGCGCAGATGTTCTCGAAGATGTAGCGTTGCGCCGGCGTGAAGCCCGGGCCGCCATGCTTCTTCGGCCACGTGTAGACCAGCCAGCCCTTCTTCCCGAGCGCCTGCTGCCAGCGCATGTAGTCGTCGCGGATCAGGTGCTTGCCGTTCTTGACCTTGTCGCGCACGTCGGCCGGTAGATTGGCCTTCACGAACGTGCGGACTTCGTCAGCGAATTTCTGCTCTTCTGGGGTGAATGCGAGATCCATCGATCCCTCCCGCTTGCGGAGTTTCGGATTTGGTCGGAGTTTAGCCGCGAGGCCGGTTCACACAACCGGATTGCGGCTCGAAGCGCCATCGGGCGGAATAGGTTTACGTCAAAAATTTCTGCGGAAAGTCAGAATTCGAGCAGCCGGGCGAGCCGTACCAGCGCCTGCCGCGCGCCCTCCTGATTGTCCCTGGGCTTGATAGTCGCGGGCAAACCCTCGAACCGCATGCTCACTTCGACGCCGGTGCCGACGTCACGCAACGTCGTCGTCACCGTCATCTCGCCGGCACGCTCCGGCGCGTCGAAGCAGATGCGTTCGACCACCAGCTCGTTCGGCACGCGCTCGACGAACGTCGAGTCGAACGTGTCGGCGCGTCCGTCTTCATAGCCGAGTGTCATGCGATAGCCCGCGCCGTCGGCGGCAAGCAGGCGCGCCGTCATGTCCAGCGGGAAACGCCAGCGCGCCAGCTCGCTCGGCTCGCTGCAGGCACGCCAAACTGCCTCGCGCGACGCGCATATGACGCGGGAAATCAAATGGTTGCTCATGGCGCTGGAAATCTAGCCGCAACCACCGCCGGTTCGAAACCGTTCGTCCTCCAGAAAGGATAGGGCCGTGTTGCTTTTGCGTATCCTCATTGCTCTGGCGGCCGCCGCCAGTCTCACCGGTTGTGGCGCCGTCGCGTTTCCCGTGCGCACCGCCAGCGCAGCCGTGAAGATCGTGCCGGTGGCCGGCGACGTGGCCGCCTATCCGCTCGATAAGACGGCTGACGCGATCGACTAACTCACCAGCTGCGCGCTATCGCGTAGCGCTCGGGCGCGAGCGTGAACATATCAGTGTGCTTGCGGCGCAGGGCCTCGCGCAGATCGCGCGCGATGGCCGCGTCCCAGATCGAGGCGTTCATCTCCGAATTCCCGCCCATCGAATCGCGGTGCAGGTTGCACGAGCCGATGGTCGCCCAGGAGTCGTCGACGATCATCAGCTTGGCGTGGACGTAGACCGGAAGACCAGCGAGGCGGAAGTTCGGATGCCGCCCGAGTGCCTCCAGCCCCTCGAACAGAGCGCGCCGTGATGGATCCTGCCGCGCGGCGTAAACGCCCTCTTCCGGAATTGCCGGCACCAGCATCAGCACATCGACGCCGCGCGTTAGCGCCTTGTCGAGGCGCGGGATCGGGATCGCCTGGTTCTCGACGTAGATCGAGCGCTCGGCCGCATCGATCGCCTGCTCGTACTGCTCGAGGATCGAGCAATCGTCGCCGGACATCCGCTGGATCTGGACAGTACTGGGCCCACACGGCGCGAATGCTTCGCTCGGCAGGGCCATGTCCTCCGACGGATCGCGCTCGGTGGCGCCGTTCCAGCGCTGCACGAAGTTGTGCGCCACGTCGGCTGCCGACGGGCCGTTCACTTCGAGATAGGCGTCGTGCCGCTCGAGCGCCTTGGCCGTGAGATTGATACCGCCGACAAAGCCAGTGTCGTCGACCCTCCAGCTCTTCTGGTGATGGCAGTACGGCCCGACCGCGCTGTCCCAGCGCGCCTTCAGGCGCGAGCCGTCGGCCAGCGGACCGTCGAAGACACGGCCGTAGTTGATGCTGTCCGGATTGGGCCGCCAGAACAGCGCCCGCACATCGACGCCGCGCGCCGCCGCACTCTCCAGCAGTACGAACAGGCCACGCCCGTCGGGCAAGCGAAAATCGTCGCCATAGAAGGCGACCGTAAGCCAGACCCGCTCGCGCGACGCGTCGACCGCTTCGGCAATCCGGGCGAACGCCTCGCGGCCACCGATCAGCGGCCGCACGAGATTACCGTCGCGCCGCGGATAGGTTCCGGACGCGGCCGGGATCATGAGGGAACGATCAAGGTCTTGTCGGCCTTGAGCGTGGCGATGTCGGCGTCGCTGAGCCCGGCTTCACGCAGCACCTCGGGCCCATCCTCGCCGACGCGCGGTGCGTGGCGGCGGAACTCGACCGGCGTCTTCTCGAAGTCGAGCGGACTCTTGAAGGTCTTGATCGGGCCCTCGGTCGGATGCTCGCGATCGGTGAAGAAGCCGGTGGCCTTGAGGTGCGGATCGTCGAACAGGCCTTCCAGCGTGTTCACCGGCATCGCCGGGATGTCGGCCTTGTCGAGCTCGTCGAGCCAGTCCTGCGTGTTGCGATGCTTCATCAGCGCATCGAGCACCTGGTAGAGCTCGCTGAAGTACTTGGGCCGCACTGTGCGGTCACAGAAGCGCGGATCCTTGGCGAGATCGGGCCGCTCGACGATCTCGAAGAACTTCACCCAATGCGCGTCGGTGTAGGGCAGCGCGCAAATGTAGCCGTCCAGGGTCGGGAACGGATGACGGTACTTGTTGATGATGCGGTCGTAGCCCATCGCGCCGCGGCCGGGCGTCCA
>DASXOZ010000050.1 GCA_036493895.1 Candidatus Binatia bacterium
CGCTTGGCAAGTTGCGCCTGGGTCAGCCCGAGATCCTCGCGAAGCCATCGGATCTGCAGCGCGACCGAGAGCCGTGAGCCGATCGCTACGGCAGTCCCCTTGCGTCGTCGCGGGCGCGGAGGCGCAGCCCCGTCCGCCAAGTGAACTTCGAGCCAGCCTTGTAGAGCGTCGCTCGCCATCGCCAGCGCCTCCTCGCGGCTGCCGCCGAACGTCTGGCAACCCGGACAGTCGGGAATCTCGACGAGCCAGTTCTTGCCTTCACGGGTGAGCTTGGCGACGTACTGCATGTTCTTCCTCTCTGCGCTCAGACCAGCTTTACGCCCGACTGCCGCGTGATCGACTTGAGCGTCCCCTTCGGGAGGTCCTTGCGAGGATGCGGCACCGTCACAAGACCCGGCGTGGTCGGGTGCCGGTAGTGGTGATGGGAGCCTTTGGCTCGTGCCAGCGTCCAGCCGGCGGCCTTTAGAGCCCGGATCACCTCACTCGATGACACAGTGAAAAGCTTACAACCAAAAGGTTGTTGCGTCCATCGGTCGTGGCCCGGGGTGCGCCGGCTCTATTGGGCCGCGGGTCCGCGGTGATGCAGGATTTGACCTCACGGTCATTGACGAACACCCGGACCCCGAAGCGCGCATCGCCGGGATTCCGGTATGCGGCGTCACCGGGATCCTCGCTTTCGCAGGGCAGGCGCATCGCGCGCTATTTCGATCCCTCGAGCGTCTGGATCGGTGGCACCTCATCGAGTCGTTTCTGCATGTCGGCGATCTGCTCTGGCGTCGATTTCTTTCCCGTCAGTTGTTCGTACAGGGTCGCGAGAGTCTCACCCGTGATCTGATCACCTTTCAGCATGTGGAGAGTGGCCGAGGGTTTCGTCACGGTTCTTTCTTCCTTTGGCTGGCCGCGCCTCCCGATGTTGCGTTCCGGTTCACTGTAACGAGCTTCTTGTTGGCAATATCGAAATACGCGATTTGATCATTGTGCCTCCCGAAAACCTCGTCTGACACGACTTCAGGCCGCCAACCGCTCGTAGCGATGATGGAGACCGCCCGCCTCCGGGAACGCCACGACCGCCCCACCCCATCGCGAAGCCCGTTTCCGACCGGCCGGCGAGTCCTTCGCCAACGAAAGATGCGTGCGCGACTGGTTGTAGTAGCGAACGTAGCAATCGAGGACGCCTTTCAGCTGGCGCTCGTTGATGGCGACTACATGATCGAGGCATTCCCGTCGAAGCGTACCAATCACTCGCTCGCAGTAGCCGTTCTGCCAAGGAGAGGCTCGCGCCGTCACGACCTGCTGCAGACCGAGCCCCGTCACCCTCCGCGTGAACTCCTCCCCGTAGATCCCGTCGCCATCACGGAACAGGAACTCCGCGTTCGTCTCCCAAGGCAGCGCCTCGACGACTTGTTGTGCGGCCCAAGCGGCAGTCGGATTCGCCGTCACGTTGACGTGGAGAATTCGGCGCCGGCCGTGGTCGAGAACAACGCAGACGTAGCGCAGTGAGAATCGGATCGTCGGCACGACCGCGAAATCGATCGCAATCGATTGGTGCAGCTGGTTGCGAACGAACGTACGCCAACTCTGTGACGGCGGCCGAGGAGACTTGCCGAGATATTTCGACACTGTTGATTCGGAGACGTCGATGCCGAGCATCAGAAGTTCGCCATGAATGCGCGGCGCACCCCACAGCGGATTCTCACGCTGCAATCCGGAGATCAGTTCGCGGGTCTCACGGTCGACGCGAGGCCGACCACCACGCGGTCTGGCCTTCCAACGCCAGTACGCTCGGAAGCCTTCGCGGTGCCACCGAAGCACAGTCTCCGGCCGGACTATGACCAGCGCAGCACGCCATCCCGGCCAGACCCTGGAAAGACCGACCCCGAACATGCGGTCGCGCCACGACAGGCGGACCCGGCGCGAGCCGAGCCGCTGCCTGAGTACCGCGACTTGCTGACGCAACACGACAATCTCGGCCTCTAAGGACGCCCGGGAACGGAACAGGTCACATAACGCGCTGACGAAGAGACGGAACAACGGGCCGGAGGCTTTCTTCGGTCCCGCCCTGCGTTAATGATCGTTGTGCGGATGGGGTTTTCGGGAGGGACAACGGCGAATGAAGCGCATCCGGCGCGCCATACTCGCATCCCCAACGAATTTCGCTCGGAGAAGATCCCTGCGACGCACCTATCCGTCGACGACGAGCTCGAGGAATGATCGGTAGAGCCGGCTCGGCTCTGGACTGACCCTCCCCAGTCATCTACGAAGGTGCCGGCAGCCCGGCGCCACGGCGCCGGAGAGCCGCCACGTCTTCACCGAACCGAGCCGATCCCGTACTTGGAGAACAATGATGCGTACCTCTCTCGCCGCTCGCCTTGGCATCCTCTTCGCGCTCGTCGCATCGATGCCGCCGTGCGACCTCGATGGATCGTGTAATCCCAACGACAATTGCCCCGCGACTTTCAACCCCGATCAGGCAGATGCCGACAACAATGGTATAGGTGATGCGTGTCAGGGTCCCTGCTCGTCCGCTCCGCTGGGCAGCTGCCAGGCCGCGACGCGCGCTTCCCTGCTTCTCAAGAACAAGAGCGACGACCAGAGCGATGCGCTCAAGCTGTCCTTCACCGGCGACACGGCCCAGGACCAGTCCGTGTTCGGCAACCCCACCGAGACCACGGAGACGAGCCTGTGCCTGTACTACGACGGCGCGCTGCAGGTCTCCTACGACGTTCCCGCGAGCGCCACGCTCTGGGCGGACTCCCCCGCTGGGCGAGGTTGGAAATACACGGACAAGGCGGCAACCGCGGCCGGAGTCACGAGCCTCGGGAACAACGCGGCCGAGATGTTCGAGGCCTGCGACGCGGCTGGACATGCGTTACTCGTACCGTCGCAGCTGGGCGTGTGAGCCGACGCGGAAGCGGAGTGTGGCGGCGGCTCGTCGTCGCCGAGGAGAACCAATGGCCCTGCGAAAATACGCAACGCTGCTCCTGACGATCGTGGTAGACGGATGCGGCGCATCGCGCTTGCCGGCGCAATCGACCGCTGTACCGGCTTTCACGGTCCACACCATCGCACTTCCCGGCTCCAGCTCGGCAGGCGCATCCATGGATGGTCTTGCCTACGATCTACGCCATCATCGGGTGTGGGCCCCTGCCGGCAACACCGGCAGCGTTGACGTAGTTGACGTCACCAACGATCGAGTCTCACGGATCGAAGGGTTCGCTACCGCCGAGGTCGAACGAAATGGTACGAAGCGAACTGTCGGACCGAGTTCGGCCGCGGTTGGCGACGGCGTGGTCTATGTCGGCAATCGAGGGGATTCTGGTGTGTGCGCGATTGGGGCGGCGTCGCTGGAGTTGGGCTCGTGCGTCAGGCTCGATTCCCCGCCCGATGCGCTGGCCTACATTGCGACTAGGATGGAGGTCTGGGTAACGACCCCGCACGACAATTCGATTGTGATCCTCGATGCAGCCGCTGGCCGTCCATCTGTCCTGTGTGGTGCCTGTACGGCATCGGCTCCCTGTGTGCCGAATCTGGGAGCGGTCAGGGCCTCCTTGAATCGAGTGGCCAATCAGGGCGACGGCAGCGCCACGGAGGACGTACTTGGTGACAATGCGGCTCTTCGCACCGATGCAGTCCCCGTAGTCCTGCATGTCGACGCTCGCCCCGAGCGCGACGACAGCTGACGCCACGGTGTTCGCGACCAGCGCCTGCGCATCGGCGGCGTCTCCATAAACCGGGCAGGCTCCGCCCGAATACGCGCTATCGAACTGGCTAGCGAGCTTCTCCGCGCACGATGACAGGTCGAGATCCTCTCCCCGCAATGCCTGCTTCGTGCCGATCTTGATGCCGCACGCGGTGGCGCGAGCGACCGCCTTTGCCTTGATTCCGAGGCAGCCGGCGTCCGGAACGGCCTGGGCTGCGGCCGGCGAAACGGCCATGAGAACGATGCAGCCGAGCATCGCCGACGCCTTCCATTGTGATTTCATGAACTCCCCGTCCACCGTGTCGCCGGATGCGGCGAATGTAACAGATGATCAATGGCGAGACGAGGCGGGGATCGACGCGACGCCCTTGGTTTATCGCGCATTCTCTCCCCGGAGAGGCGTTCTGAGAGAGAGAGAGATGCCGCCGCCGCTGGTCGTCGCCGAGTTGCCGGCGATCGTGGTGGTGCGAACTCCCAGGGCTTTCTCAGGTCCTCGCGAGTTTGGATTCTCTGTTTTTCTGTAGAAAGCCAGTTCGTGCTGTGCGGCGATTCCAACCAGATCGTGCACCCGAACTTCTTCTCGTGGTCGGCAGTCAAGACCATGTTCTGGCAGGGACTGGCGGGTGATGCGCTTTCCCGCCAGACGCTCCACGTCCTGCATGCGAATTACCGCAACACGCGCGGCGTCACGGAACTCGCGAACCGTCTCCTCAAGATCAAGCAGGCACGCTTCGGCTCGGTCGATCGCGACAGCAACTTCCTCGTCGAGAGCGCGAGCGAGATGGACGGCGCAGCCTGGCGCCGCTCGCGCAGTGGAGAACACGATGAGCTGGCCCGGATTGGTTGAGAGCACGTATCGACCGGCACGCCAGCTGTGGGCACGCTCTACGCATGGGTGCTACGTGCCGAACCCTGCAATGCTGCTGCGACGAGGCGAGGACTGGGTGCCTGTCTATGAAGCCATGAATCTCGCATGGATCGACCGTGGGACGGCAGGCGGGCCGTATCGTGCGCGGCCCGCGGCCATCATCGAGCGCGTGGTGAGTGAGCGCGAGGAAATGGCGAGACTGCGGGCGGGGGCGGCAGAGTCCCCGGGGGGCGGTCAACGGCCGCGCTAGGAAAACAGTTCGGCCCGCACCGCCACGCCGGGCGCCCGAGACAGCTTCGCGTCGCAGGTGAGAAGGGTGGCCTCGAGCGCCTCGGCAAGGGCGACGTACGCGGCGTCATACGCCGTAAGATTCCGTCGAAGCGCCCAGATTCGACCCAGCAACGGCTCGTGGGCATGCCGCTGCACGTCGAGAGCCTGCAGGCTCTCCAGCGCTGCCAGCGATGACGCGGCGTCCAATTCGCCATCGCGGACGAATCTCCGAAGCGTCTGGGCCACCTCGATATCCGCCAAATGCGGCATGTGTAACGCAAGGTCCGGGTCAGCAATACGCGCTGCGATCGACCGACCGCTCTCCGTGCCGAGAAGCAGTTCGACGAGCGCCGACGCGTCGAGCACGATCATCTCGACTCGCGCTCAGAACGAATGACTTCGGCGGCACTGCGCCGAAACTTTCGGACCGGCTGCGCCTGCAGTCGTTCGAGAACCTCTTGGCGAGTCGGGCGATCGAGCGACTTTCGGATCTCTCGCAGGACGTAATCGGACATCGACATCCCTTCCGTAGCCGCCCGAACTTTCAGACGCCGGTGAAGTTCGGAGGGGACGTTGCGGATCTGGACCATGATCGACATGTCCGATCACTACTTTCATCGGTATTTCATGTCAAGAACGCTGAGGCGACGCCGGAAGTCCAATTGACCTGCGACCCGCTGGGCCTCACCATCACTGAAGCCGCCGCGCGTCTTTGCGTGACCCGTCAGGCGCTCAACAACCTGGTGAACGGGAAAGCAGGGATCTCGCCGGAGATGTCCATTCGCTTGTCCAAGGCGTTCGGCAGCAGCGCCGAGGTCTGGTTGGGCCTGCGGATGCACTACGACCTTGCCCAGGCGGAGAAGACCGCTCACCGCATCAAGGTTCTCAGAATCAAGGCGCCAATCGGCGGTGGCGACAGAGCGAGCGCGGCACACCGCTGAATGCACACCGATCGAACGGGTCCCCGTTCGTAAGTCGCCGTCGGATCGTGCCGCCAAAGACTCGAATCAAAAGGCGCCGCGGGCTCCCTATCCCACTTCTGGAATACCCATCCAATCGTGCCCTGCCCGACCGGCGAGATGCTCGGTGGCGAAGCGCGGCTCCCGAAATCCCTGCGGAGCCAAATCCTCGTGACACCAAATCTCTCTCTGCGGATAAGCCGCGCCGTTTCCCTGGCGGGAGCGGCGCGAAATCCGCCTGATGTCGCGCATGTTTGCGAATTCGAGCAGTCGGGACTCGACGCCAGGCTGTTAACCAAGGCGGCCGCTGAGAGCGCCAATCCGAGGCTGACCGGGGCGAATTTCGCTCTCAGAACGCCTCTCCCGGGAGAGAATTGTGAAAGTGGTTAACCGATTCTGTTAACCATGCGCTTTGAAACGCATCCCGCGATTAACACGTATCCCAACCCACGGCGACGAGTATTGGTACGGCAAGCGCACGTTTACGTGGAGAATCTGCCGGTCAGGTTACATTTCCGTAAGTTGATAGATCGGCGCGGTTGTACGTGGACATGTGGTCCGGCGGCGTGTTACGTAGACGCGAAGCTACGGAATCGGCCTCGGAGGACCTTTTATGAGCCATGTCACACGCACCGCTTCGGCCATCACCGCCCTGCTTTTCGTCACGGCTGCTCCGTTCTGCAGGGAGGCATCTGCGTACTCCGATTCTGTCGCTGCGATGCTCGTCAACACGACGCCGGCGCAGTGGCAGAACGATTCCGACCTCGCAACGAGCTCCGGCGGCCAGACACTCATCGTCTGGGACCTCAGGACGAGCGGGGGAACAGGCACCATTCTTGGACGGATGTACGACGGCAGCGGGCAGCCGATCGACGATGCACAGCGCGATCTGGTGCCGGACCCCAACGGCGACGAGCGCATCACTCCGCGTATCTGCGCACGCGACGACGGCGGCTGGAACGTCGTATGGGCGAATTTTCCGGCGGCCCAACGGGATCCGGTGACACATGCATTACTTCCGCCGACAGCGGCCGATCTCGCGCGAATCGGCATCTTTGCGCAGCACCTGGCCGCCGACGGCTTGCCCATCGGAGAACCGATCGGTGTCACGAACTACGGCCTCAATCCCGGCGTGGTCGAGGCCGATGTCGCCTGCCTGCCGCAAGGTGGCTTCTTCGCAACTTGGCTCGCTTCACCGTACGCAGTGGACAGCGACGGCAATTCGATTCCGCTGCCTCGATCCGTCCGGGGCCGCCGCTTCGATGGTTCCGGCAATCCACTTGGTGACGAAATCCAGATGAACACGGACTGGACTCCGGAGTTCGATCCGGCCATCGCGTCGGATTCTGACGGCCGAACGATCGTCATTTGGGGCGCGGGCTGTCCCACCTACTACGTCGACTGCGACGTGCACCCGGACGGTTCCGGCTCGAGCCTGCAGGGACGCCTGTTCGGACCCGACGGCAATCCGCTCGGACCGGAATTCACGATCAATTCGACACCGCTCGGAAATCAGGGCGATACCGGATACTCCGCGGCCTTCGGCCTGAACGGAGAATTCGTCGTCGCGTTCACGAGCGGCTACATCGTCTGGCCGACCGTTACCGCACGGAGGTTCGCATCAGACGGCACCCCGCTAGGGGACGATTTCGCGGTCAGCGAGACAACCGGTGACCAGCAACTGCACCCCACGCTTGCGCACGACGGTGCCGGCGGATTCCTGTTCATGTGGGAGCGTACGCAGGAATTTCTCTACGGCCGTTCGTTCGACGCGAACGACCTGCCGCTGTTCCCGTCATTCGTTCTGGATGACCAGAATACGGGAGGGCGTGAGCCTCAACTTGCCGGTCACGGCGGAACCTACGATCTGGTCTGGCAAGGTGAAGTCGACGGCCGGTCGATCATGCATCTGTTCCTGACGACGTTGCCGCCGGCGCCCGATCCAGGCGGTACGGGAGGTACGGGAGGGAGATCCGGCGCATTGTGCACGGATGCGCCGGCCACAGGTTGCGGGAGTGCCGAGCCTGGGAGGCTGCGCATTCGAAGCGGCAATGCCGCATCCAGATTGCGCTGGAAGTGGAGCGTCGCCGATGCCGGCAGTGAGCAGTCTGCGATTGCGGCCGGTTCGGCCCTTTGCGTGTACGAAGACGGGACGCTTGTTGCCGGAAGTGCCGTACCGGGCCCCGATGCAGCGCCCGAAGCATGGCAGGCCGCCGACGGTCTGTGGACTTTCGACCAGCCCTCGCAGGGAACATTTGCCGTAAACAAGCTGAAGGTGCGCAACCGTTCCTTGGTCACGAGCTTGGCCCTCGAGGCCACATCGCACGACGCAGCCCTGGTGCACACGGATCCACTCGTCGCGCAGCTCATCGAAAGTGATGCGAGCTGTCGGGAGAGCATCGTCCCTTAGGTCGTCCCGGTCGCAAGCTGCGCCACTGCGGCGCAAGCCGTCAATAGAGAGGAACCTCTCTGTCGGCGAACTCCTGCGCGCACTCAGGCCGGGCTGAACTGACGTTCCCGTGTGGTCTCGAAATTGTGCCGGACCCCGACTGGTGTCCAAATTGGGCCGGACGTTAGCTCGACCCCCTCAGCCTTTAGCCGCTGCGCGCTGAGCGGCCTTCGGCCCGCTCGCTGAGCCAACCATTGTCGTCAGGGAGCGCATAAATGGGGTATTGCCAGAAGGTGCCCCCGCAGCAGGTCGAACCGTTCGCGTCGCGATTTGTCCCGTCCGGGCAAACCGTGAAACAGTCCCTCACCGACAAGCGCATCGACCTCGCCGTTGAAATTCTCGATGCCACCGTCGGTCATCAATGTCGGCAGCTCGTCCGCACTCACTGTGTTGCCGACTGCTTCTTCCAAGATCGCGGCCGCGTTGGCGATCTCGAAACGCTCGGCAACGCGCCACACGAGAATCCTACGACTGAAGTTGTCGATGACCGCGTGGAGCCACACCTTCCTTCCGTCGACCAGACGAACGGCAGAGGTGTCGATGTGCCATACCGCGCGAGTTCAGCCGCTATTTTAGCGGCAGCAAATCAAACTTTCCCGACGCTTCCTCGTAGAAGAGCGCGCCCTCTTTCGTGTCCGCGCCGCTCCAGTGCTTGTGGCCACCGGGGATTCGGATGAAGTCGCCCACGCCGACACGCTTCTGTCCGGCCTCGTCTTTGTAGAGATACGCACCTTTGAGAACGACGATCCAAAGGTCGTTCGTGTGCCTGTGCATACCGGAGTCGAACGCTGGCACGAACTTTGTAAAGCTGCCGTAGGCGCCCTTGTCCGGATCTCCCCATAGAACCGATTTGGAGACACCGGGAATGACCTCCTTGAAGTCGGCTTGCTCGGCGTTCGCAAAAACTAGCGACCTGGTTTTTGGCCGAATCTCTCTCTGCGGATGGTCCGCGCCGTCTCCCTGCCGGCGGGCGGTGCGCTTTCCTGCGGGCCGGGGCCACCTCGGAACGCCCGCCTTGCCGCAGGAGGCGTTCGCGCTAAGGTCGCCATTCCCCCGAGGTGACCGCGATGGATTTCGAGCATTCCGAACGAGCCCGCGCCTACATCGATCTCGCCGAGCGCTTCGTGCGCGAGCGCGTGGTGCCGAGTGAGCAGACCTACGTCGACCAGCTCTCGGGCTCCGGGGACTGGCGCAAGTGGAAGGTTCCGCCGGTCATCGAAGAGCTGAAGACCGAAGCGCGCTCGCTCGGTCTCTGGAACCTCTTCCTGCCCGAGAAGGAATGGGGCGCCGGCCTCGACAACCGCGACTATGCGCCGATCGCGGAGGTCACCGGACGCAGTTATCTGGCGCCCGAGGTCTTCAACTGCGCCGCACCCGACACCGGCAACGCCGAGGTGCTCGTGCGCTACGGCAGCGACGAGCAGAAGGAGCAGTGGCTGCGGCCGCTGCTCGACGGAACCATCCGCTCGGGCTTCTCGATGACGGAGCCGGCCGTTGCCTCCAGCGACGCGACCAACATGAAGGCGACCTGCGAGGTCGAAGGCGACGACGTGGTCCTGAACGGCCAGAAGTGGTGGACCAGCGGTGCCGGCGACCCGCGCTGCCGCTTCCTGATCTTCATGGGCGTGACCGACCCGAACGCGGATCGCCACCACCGTCATTCGATGGTGCTGGTGCCCATCGATGCGCCGGGAGTGAAGATCCTGCGCATGCTGCCGGTGCTCGGACATCTCGGCGAGCCGCACGGGCACGCCGAGATCCTGTTCGACAACGTGCGGCTGCCGAAATCGGCGATCATCGCCGGACCCGGGCGCGGTTTCGAGATCGCGCAGGGCCGCCTCGGCCCCGGTCGCATCCACCATTGCATGCGCGCGATCGGTGCGGCCGAGCGCGCGCTCGAGCGCCTGTGCCGCCGCGCGCTCGGTCGTGTCGCGTTCGGCAAGCCGCTGGCCAATCTCGGCGGCAATCGCGATATCATCGCCGACAGCCGCATGGCCATCGACCAGGCCCGGCTGCTGACGCTGAAGGCCGCCTGGGCGCTCGACAAGCTCGGAACCTTCGGCGCTCTGACCGACATCTCGGCGATCAAGGTCGTCGCGCCGAACGTGCTGCAGAAGGTCACCGACGCCGCCATCCAGATCCACGGAGCCGAGGGCATGACGGACCCCGAGCTGACGCGCCTGCTCGGCATGGCGCGCGCCCTGCGAATCGCCGACGGGCCCGACGAGGTGCACCGCGGCATGGTCGCCCGCCTGGAGCTGAACAAGTACAAGTAGGCGTCATCGTGCGGAAGCCATCCGTGCGGCGTCGCATTCGGAACACACGAGCGATGAGCAAGCACAAGATCGCCGAGCCGTACCGACGAAGCCCGCCCACGGGTTCCTGCGATGCGATCGTCGTCGGCTCCGGAATCGGCGGCCTGGCGGCGGCGGCGCTGCTGGCGCGCCACGGTCGCAGGCGCGTGCTCGTGCTCGAGCGCCACTACACGATCGGCGGCTTCACGCACGTCTTTCGACGTCCGGGCTACGAATGGGACGTTGGGGTCCACTACATCGGCGACACGATGCCGGGCGGCACGATCCGTGCGCTGTTCGACGACATCACCGACGCCCAGCTCCAATGGGCCGACATGGGAGAGATCGTCGAGCGGATCCGGATCGGCGGTGAGGAGTTCGTCTATCCGCGCGGCAAGGCCGAGCTGCGGCGCGAGCTCGTCGCGCGCTTCCCGGCCGAGGCCGGCGCCATCGATCGCTACTTCGAACTCGTCGACGCGGCGGCCGCTACGCTGCAGGACTTCCTCGCGACGCGCGCGATGCCGCGCCTCGTCGGCGCGCTGATCAAACCGATGGCGCGGCGGCGCTTCTTCCGTTTCTCCGATCGCACGACGCGTGAGGTGCTCGAAGGGTTGACGTCGAATCAGGAGCTGATCTCGTTGCTGACGGCGCAGTGGGGAGACTATGGCCTTGCGCCGGCGCGCAGCAGCTTTGCGATCCACGCGCTCGTCACCCAGCACTACTTTCGCGGCGGGTTCTATCCGGTCGGAGGCGCCGGCCGCATCGCCGAGACCATCGCACCGGTGATCCGCGCCGCCGGCGGCGAGCTCCTCGTCAATGCCGAAGTCGCCGGAATCGCCATCGAGGGCGGGCGCGTCGTCGGCGTGCAGATGGCTGAGGACGGCGCGACGCTGCGGGCACCGCTGGTGATCAGCGATGCGGGCGTCGCCAATACCTTCGGGCGGCTGCTGCCGCGTCCGTTCGCCGAAAAGCTCGGATTGCTGCGCGCGCTCGCCGGCATGAAGCCGTCAACGGCGCACGCCTGCCTCTACGTGGGACTCCGCGGCAGCACGCGCGACCTCGGCCTCGAGCGCTCGAACCTCTGGGTCTACCCCGACGGCAACCACGAGCGTTCCGCCGCGGGCGATCCGTCCGCGCAGCCGTTTGCCTACATCTCCTTTCCGTCGGCCAAGGATCCCGACTTCGACCGACGGCATCCGGACCGCTCGACGATCGACATCATGACGTTCCTCTCCTACGACGCCTTCGCGAAATGGGAAGGAACGCGCTGGCAGAAACGCGGCGACGAATACGATACGGCCAAGTCCGCGCTGGCGGCAAAGCTTCTCGAGCTGCTCTATTCGCACGTTCCGCAGACGCGCGGCGCGGTGGAGGTCGCCGAGATGTCCACGCCGCTGTCTACTCGCAATTTCACCGCACATCCTCACGGCGAGATCTACGGGTTCGAGCATACTCCGGAGCGTTTCCGCAACGAGTGGCTGAGGCCGGCCACTCCGGTCCGGGGACTCATGCTCACCGGCGCCGACGTCGCGACGGCCGGCGTTGCCGGCGCGATGATGGGCGGCGCGATCTGCGCGTCGGCGATCCTGCGGCGCAACCTCGTCGGCGCGGCAATTCGCGCAGCGGCGCGGCGCGCAGCCGTGCTCTGACCCTTCGCACGGAAGCCCCGCGTTCCATGCTCAGCGGAACGATCTTTCGACCGGCACTCGGATTCGATCGGGTGGACGAGTCTGGTCGACTCGTGGCACGTCACCGGACGGAAGCACGCACCGGAACGGACAGCTGACCTCCCGGAAGATTCGACATCTTGATTCGAATCGCAGCGAGGAAGTCGCCGCGAGGCAGCCCCTCGGCCGCGAGGTCGACGTCGAACCGGAAAGTCCCGTCCTTGCCTGCGGGATCCATCGCAACGTGAACGGCAGGGCTGTCGCTCCCGAACGATTCGACGGTCGCCGTCTTCTGCCTGGCGACGACGAGAAGAGTCTGGCGGGACGCACCGAGGTTGCCGTCGGAAGTGCCAGACCGGACCTCGCCGAAGTCGACGCTTTCCGTTGTTGCGTAGAGGTCGGGGTGCACGAGAACGTGAACGTCGATCGAGAGCGACTTCGCGAATTCACTCGTCGTAGCGATGAGCAGGCTCGAGTCGTAGCTGCCGGGCGCAAGGTCGGAAGCCGGGACGACTTCGATCCGCGAGACCTTGCCAGGCTCGACGTCGGTCGCCGACGCCGTGAACCACGATGCCCCGGGCTGCAGACTGCGGATCGCGAGGGGCGCCTTCTCGTTGTTCACGAGGCGCAGAGCCGCAGACTTCTTCTCGCCGGCGAATTCGCTGAGATAGACGGGCCCGAAAGGGTCGATGTCGACGGGCAGTCGTACTTCGCCAGACAAAGTGAGCTCGGTCTCGACGCCATCGGGATCGGCGGTGCGCACCACCGCGGTGCCCTCGATCCGGCCGCGCGCGCCTTCAGGCTTCCAATCGATGACGATGTCGGACGAAGCGCCGGGATCGATCACCGCTTTGGCGGTCGACTTCATGCCGGGCTGCGAGAACTGGATGGATTCGATCTGGAGCGGCTTCGCACCGGGGTTCCGCAGCGTGAAGGGATGCGAGACCGTCCGTCCAAGCGTGATGGTGCCGAAATCCCAGGTCGTCGACGACCATTCGCCGCCGGCAATCGCGCCAAGCGGCAGGAACGCGAGAAGCGCCGGGAGCACAACGAACACCGCGACCGGGGCCGACTTCCGGCCCCGGTCGCTACGATCGGGCCTCACTCTTACTTGACCAGATAGAACCTGATCTGCGCCAGCTTGAGACCGTTGTTGTCGTACTGCCACAGGAAGTCATGAAACCCGTCGGCAAACAGCGACACGCTCTGGCAGATCGTCGTTCCGTAGGTCACGCACTGCATCGTCGTCAGCGCCGGCGTCACGTTGGTGAACATCTGCTTGCCCTTGCTGCGTGCCAGCACGTCGTTGCCGCTCGAACAGACGAAGGTTCCATCGGGTGCGGTCGCGCACGTCGTGATCGTCGCGGACCCGTTCGGCGTGCCAAGCGCCCTGGCCCAGACTTCGTAGTTGGCCATGGCAGTACCACCGTTGCAGCCCGTGTCCGTCGTCACGTTCGTATCGCAGGGCAACTGGAACACCGCTCCCTTCGATGCGATCGGCGCTCCGTCACATCCGTACGCCGTGTCGAAAGCGTTGCCGTCGCAGACGGCGAACGGACCGGGAACAAGGTAGATACTGCTCGTCACAGTGCTGTTCTTGGCGCCGAGAGCCGCGAAGATCGTGTGCCGGTCGCCTCCGGTGAGAGGCTGGGTCTTGGGGTTGGTGACGCCGATGATGTTGAGGTTGTAATGCGCCCCGTTCGGCGCCCCGTTGCCGGCATCGGCAACTGCCGACCAGACCAGCACGGCGATAGGAATCACGATACTCAGCTTTCCTTTCATCAATTCTCTCCTCGAAGACATGCAGTAAAAGTTTGTCCGGCCAGAAGGACCAGCCGGTCGTAGCGCAGTTCTGTCCCTTTTGTAGCTATAAGGATAGGCCTGACGTTCCCGGGGAGCAACGGCGATCATTCGACGGCCCCGGTCCTCTCGAGCACGTCGGTACTCCCGACGGCTTAAAATTCCCGGCCAGGCGAGCCGGTAGCGATGGAACGCGGGACGCCCGCCGCCGCAGGACCTTCATCAACTTGTCAGGATTGCCACTGCGCTGGTTGCCGGAATTCCGCCGAGTCTCGCCGCGCCAACTCGCTGATCTAACTGCGCTTGTTGCTCGATCTGCGGCTGACCAGGAACGCGATCGTGCACAAGGTGGTGCCACCGAGGTCTGTGCCGAGAAGCTGGTAGGTCCCGGCACTCACACCATGGCCTGCCAGAATGCCGATGAACCGGCACGTTCCGAGCCCGAACAGGCTGAGAGCGGCGGCGGCCAGTCCCTGCGTGCGGCGATCTTTCGACGCGGCGCTGTAAATCAGGAAAGCGGCCATTCCGAGTTCCATCCCGCCGTACACTGCACGTGCGTCAGACGTGGCGTCGCCATTGGTAAGGACGATACCAAGAGGCAAGGCCATCGAGATCGGATCGAGGAGCCATTGGAGGCCAAAAGCACCAAAAGCGATCGCGCCGATACTCAGCACGCCAATGGCGAGATAGTCCGCTCCTTTCGACGTCATCGCGCACCGCTAAGTCGATCCGGGGCTTGACGCAAACGAGCGGCTGGCGCCGACGTCCATCCTCGTCATTCGAAGCGGCCGGGGTCGCAGTTGGCGACGCTCGCGCTACTCCACCGTAACCCCGGCGATCCCGATGATCTTGCCGGTAGAGCAATCATTGTCTGCGCCGCGCGCGTTCATCACGGCTGCCGTGTTGCCTGCACCCGGGCAATCCGCGAGGCCCGTCGGCTCCACCGCGGGAGCTACAGCGCCCACCAGAGCTCGAGGAACAGCGTATCGTTGTCCTGCGCGCTGCGCCCGGCACCGTCGAAGTTGGACGACGATCCGTCGAAGCGGTTGTAGTGCGTGAACTGGAGCGAGACCTTCAGGTTGCTCATCGGCCAGAAGCTCGGACCGCCCATCTTGTTGAACGGAAGATAATCCGCCTGCACCACGATGCCGTTCGAATCGGGTGAGCCCGTGCGGCTTCCGTACAGCAGCTGGTCGTCGTCGCCGTTGATCGTGAAGAACTGGAAATCCAGGCCGTAGGTCTTGTCGAACAGGTACGTTGCGGTGATCGCAGTGTCCCACAGATCGTCATGCGAGCTTGACGTGAAGCCGAGAACCTTGCTGGCATCCCAGCTTGCGTGCTCGAATATGCTGCTGCCCATCACGGTAATATCGTGCCGGCCGAGATCCCACTGGTACTGCGCATCGAGGCCGACATCGGTCTGATGGTCGTGGCCGGAGTTTTCGATCCGCTGCGGAAACGTGTCCGCGTCCAGGCCGAACGTTCCGACTTCGATCATGGACGCTCCGAACTGCTGCTCGTACGCGAGACGCCAGTTTGGCGCGGCTCCGTCGATTTCGGCCTCTCCGGACGGATCGACGCCGAGCGTGCGCTGCGCCGATGACGATGCCGTACCGTAGACTCCGAGCTCCGCATAAAGATGAGCGTCGAGCCAGGCGTAGGCGCCGGCGCCGACGACCTGCTGGCCGAATCCTCCAGCAATGAGCGGTGACGCCGCGGGCGCCGGAGCGTAGCCCGAGCCCGTGAACGGGAAACCCCATACCGGCGTCGAGTTCCACAGGTCTTCCATCCCGGGATTGTTGTTGACGAAAGCGCCGTAGATGAGCTGGTGGCCGCGAACGGCCGACTGGTTGGCCATGCGGAATTCGGTGTTGTCGATAGAGAACTGGTCGGCAACGCCGTCCCACGTACCCTGCCCCATCACTCCCATATGGTTGACAACGTCGGCGACCTTCTCGGGCAGGATCATGTCCGAATATGGGCCCAGCAAGCGTCCGGCATAAAACAGGCTGATCTGATTGACCTTGACGTTGTCGTTCGAATGCGAGTCGGACGGCAAAGTACTCGTGTCCTGGCCTTCCGTGGTGTGCGTGTAGCCGGGGCCGCCTTCGATCATCATCGCCAGCGGCGGGAGCTTCGTGGCGTGCGCGCTGATCACATAGCCGTTGGCTTTGAATTGACGTCCGAACGCCGTCAGTTGCGGAAACGCGGTATGGCACGCGACACAGGGAAAGCCTGTCTGTCGTGCGAACGACGGCACCGCCGAAGCGTCCAGAGGGACACCGAACAGCGCGGCAGCGACGGTGGCCGTTATCAGCGCGGTGTGCGCGAGATTCTTGATCCCGAAATCGGATCTTTTCGGCTCGGAGTGAAAACGGACAGTCAGCATCGAGAGCATCGTCGATCTCCCCTGCGCGCTTCCTGAGGTCGGCCGAAGCGCACGGAGGTCATCGAGCAATTGCTGTGCCGCGAGAGTGAGGGGTTGGAATCAGGGCGGATTGGAGGAGCGGCGAGCGGCCGTGCCACCGTCGCGAGGCCGAATCCACGGGAAAAGTTGCGAATTTGGGAACGACGTTACGAAGCGGCGAGTTTCGCAGATTTGGGAAGAATTCCCGGTTTATTTGTCAGAGATGCGCGTGGGCGGCGGGGGATGGTTCCAGAAAACCTCTGGCTCGCCGGGTGTTGGCGCACTCCCGGCGTCAGCCATCGCGCCCAACCTCGACGAGCGACGAGGCACGCGTCACGCTCTGAGGTAGCGTAGTGGCCGCCGTCGCCGCCGCGAACCAGCGGTCGTGGAGCAGCATGCCGACGAGCATGGCGGGCACGACGATCAACGCGGCGTGCACCCCGGCACCGAGCGATACCAGCGCCGGGCCGGGACAGAAGCCGCCCAGGCCCCATCCCACGCCGAAGATCGCCGCGCCGCCGAGGAGCCGCGCGTCGATGTCGGTGCGCGTCGGCACCATGAACGACGCCGAGAACAAAGGGCGGGGTCGGGCAAGAACCACGCGACTCAGGAACGCGTGAGTGGCGAGGGCTCCGACCATCACCATAGCCAGGCTCGGATCCCAGGCGCCGGTGAAGTCCAGGAAGCCGACAACCTTCGACGGCTGCGTCATGCCGCCCAACACGAGCCCCAGCGCGAACACCAATCCGCAGGTGAACGCTGACAGCGTTCCCCCGATCACAGCGATCCTCCGAAGAACTGCGTGACCACGAGCGCAGTCGCCGCCCCCGTCGCCATGAAGGTCATGGTGGCCGTGATCGAACGCCGCGAAGCCCGGGCGATGCCACAGACGCCGTGACCACTGGTGCACCCGCTTCCGAGCCTCGAGCCGAATCCGACGAGAAGCCCCGCCATCGCGAGAGTCGGCGCTGACCGGTGCAGCGTCATCGCGAAGCTGTCGGGCGCGAGAGATCCCAGCACCGCCCCGCCAACGAGCAGCCCCAGTGCGAAGCCCGCACGCCAGGATCGTTCGCTTCGCTCTCCGGAAAGCAGACCGCCGACGATGCCGCTGATACCGGCCACGCGGCCGAGCAGCGCCAGCATCGCAGTTGCCGACAGCCCGATCAGAACGCCACCGAGTAGGGAATGCAGAGGCGTGAAGTGCTCCATCGAATCTCCTTAGACCAGCGCGGAAATCGCCGACCCTGCGGTGAACATGGCGAGTAGGACGAGCCCGGCCGCAAACGCCGTCAGGCTCTTCTGTGCATCAATGCGATCGGCGATGCGACCGCCCGCCAGGACGCCGGCGACGGCCGCCACGCTGAACGCACCTGCGACCGTCCAGTCGATCGACGTCGTACCTACGCGCGCTGCCAACGCCACGGCACTGTTGATCGCAACGACCAGAAGCGATGTCCCGATTGCCTGGGGCATGGCGAAGCCGAGCAGCAGTGTCAGCATCGGAACGATCACGAAGCCGCCACCTACGCCGAAGAGTCCGGTCAAAAAGCCGACGCCGCTTCCGCCGGCCACGACCAACAGTGCATGGCGGATGTCGAGCGAAGGGCCAGACTCCGGTGAGCTGGCGGCATGCTCGAGGGCTTCGGCCTCACCGCTCCGCGTGCAGGTTGGGCAGGCAGTGACCATTCTCCAGGCCGCGACCAGGATGAGGCCCGAGAACGCGAGCAGCAACACGTGAGGATCGATCCTGCGGTTGAGCGCCGTTCCCGCGAAAGAGCCGCCGATGCCCGTCGCACCGAACGCGAGACCGGGCCCCATCTTCACTCGCCCGGCCCGATAGTGAGAAGGAAGGCCGGACAACGTCGCGATCCCGACCAGCAGCAGGCTCGTCGTCGTTGCCTGTTGCGGCGTCTGCCCGGCAGCGTACACGAGAGCCGGCACCGCCAGGATGGAACCGCCGCTTCCAAGAGCGCCGAGCGAAAGCCCCACCACGAAACCCAGCGGGGACGCGAGAAGCGCACGGATCACAGCGGTGCTGCGGGCGCCGCAACGGTCACAGCTACGCGCTTGTGAGCGAGCCGGCGGCGCGTGAGCAGCCGTGCGGAATTGGAGATGAAGGCCAACTCGGAACCGACGTGGACGAGAGACGCGAGAATCGGCGTCAAAATCCCCCCGGCCGCGAGCAGCATCGCAACAGCATCGACCAGGATCGTGCCGATGAAGTTTACATGGATGATCCTTCGGCATCGCCGCGCGATCCGCAGCGTTGCGACGAGTCTCAGCAGGTCGTCGCCGATGAGGACAACGCCAGCGCATTCGCGCGCGACATCAGTTCCCGATCCCATCGCGATGCCGACGCTGGCCTCCACGAGCGCCGGGGCGTCGTTGACCCCGTCGCCGACCATCACGACCGTCGCTCCGGCGCGGGTCAGCTCACGAACACGTTCCGCCTTGTCGTGCGGAAGCAGTTCCGCGCGAACCTCGTCGACGCCGAGCCGATCCCCGATGGACGAGGCAATTCCGCGAGCGTCGCCTGTAAGCAGGATGGTGCGAAGTCCCATCGCGCGCATCGCGCGAATCGCCTCGACCGCCTCGGGTCGCAATGTGTCGGCAACCTCGATCGATCCGAGGAACAAGCCCCCACGCGCCACGAAGACCTCGGTGCCGCCCTTGGCGCCGGCCTCCTGTTCAGGCAGAGCGATGCCACTGGCGATCAGGAACGCACGATTCCCCGCCAGGATCTCCGCCCCGTCCGACATCGCGCGGACCCCCTTCCCCGGCTCCGACTCGAAGGAATCGGGCTCGCGCACCGCCTGGCCGACCGCTCTTGCGAGAATTGCCCGCGCGAGCGCGTGCTCCGAGGGACGCTCGGCGGTTGCTGCCGCCGCAAGAAGATCCGTTTCGATCGTTCCGGGTGTGGGTCGCAGCGTCGCGACCTCGGGACGGCCGAAAGTCAACGTGCCCGTCTTGTCGAGAACGACCGTGTCCGCACACCCCATGACCTCGAGCGCGATCCCGCCCTTGATGATTGCGCCCTGGTGCGCGGCACGCCCGATCGCGCCGAGGATCGCCAGCGGCGTTCCGGCGGCGATTCCGCAGGCCCCGGCCGCGATGACGACGGAGATCGTCGCCCGCAGGTCGTGAGTAAAGACGAAGGTCAGCGCCGCCATGGCGAGCGTGAAATAGACGAGGTAGCCGGCGAGACGATCGGCGGTCTTCTGAATCGGAGCGCGGGTACGCTCGGCGTGCTCGACGGTCTCGATGATTTTCCCGAACGTCGTGTCGCGCCCGAGCCGCTCCGTGCGCACGTCGAGCGTGCCGGTCTGGTTGATGGTACCGGCGAAGACGGACGCGCCGAGCAGTTTTGCGACCGGGAGAGACTCGCCGGTGATGGCCGCCTGGTCCACCGTGGAGCTTCCAGCGACGACGGTCCCGTCGACCGGAACGCGCGCGCCGGGCTTCACCACGACCACGTCCCCCTGCTGGACCTCGGAGGCGCCCATTTCCCGGACGGCGCCATCCCTGCGCACGAACACGCGCTGGGGCAGAAACGCGAGGAGGTCCTCGATCGCCCTGCGTCCGCGTCCGACCGTCAGCTTCTCGATCTCCTCCGCGATAAGAACGAAGAGTACGATCACGAGCACCGTGAGGAACTCCCCGATGGCGAGCGCGGCAAGCAACGCAATCGTCATCGAAAGTTCCATCGTCATGCGACGGGCGGGAATTGCCTCCCACGCCTCCTCGAGAATGGGGAAGCCCCCGACCAACGTTACGGCGACAGCAACGACGCCGACCACCCAGCTTCCCGCCACCAGGTGAAGCCCGACGGCAGCAACGGCGACTGCTACAAGTGCGATTCGCGCGAGCGCCACCGGAGTGAAAGGGGCTTCGTGTTCGCTCTCCGGTTCGGCTTGCTCCGAATGCCCTGGAACGTTCGGAACGACCCCGGTCAGGCTACTCACCGCAGACTCCTTCGGAAGACCTTCACGACTTCTTCAGCCGCCTCGTGTCGCTTCGACTTGGCGGACGGATCGACGACATGCGTGTAAAGGTGCTCCTCGAGGAGCTCCGCCATGAGTGCATGGATGGCGCCCCGGCTCGCGGAGAGAGTCATCATGACCTCCGCGCACCCTCGTTCTTCAACCAGGGCGCGCTCCACAGCTTCCAGTTGTCCGCGGATGCGGCGCACGCGGTTCAGGAGTGGCTTCTTGTGCAGGATCGTGTGGCCCATGGGGTCCCTCCGTTTCGGAGGATCGTATACCCCTATAGGGTATATCCCACAAAGCGCCCGGCGACCTGCGTGTAAATCCCGACATTGCCACGCCTGCCCTCGATCCAGGGTAGCGCCCCGGAATTCGACGGGCACTCCGAGTTTCGGGAATCGCCCTCGCGAAACGTCTCACTTCCGAGAACTTTCCGCGGAAGAAGAGATCGTCACTCTGCCTCTGTCCGGTGTCGATGCAGTTCCCAAGACAGCTCGAGGTCAGCGCCGGAGTCGACGCTTGCTGCCCGAGCGCCGATCGCGAGCGCGATCACGCTTCGTCCCTTCCCGCTAAGCCGTGTCCGCGCTGCTTCACCGCACTGCAGGGCAAGATCGAACCGACGCAGGACTCAACGCTGCCCGGGGCAGCGCGGCCTTCCATGCTGCCGGTGCTCGTAACCGCGCCGGCCGCAGCTCCTTCCGCAATGATCCTCGCTCGAGTTCAGTCGCGGTCATGGGAACAACGTTCTTCGCCCACTCCTGAACGACTGCACGTCTCGCTCCTCGTCTAAGATACGGGTTCAAACCTCGACCTTTCGTTCGTGACCATCGTTGCCGCAGGACTTTCCTCTCACATCGAGAGTCACGATATTTCGCCACCTGGATCTAAAAGAAGCGAACGGAGAATTGGTTATGAACATCACGAAGTACGGAACAGTTTCGATCGTTGCGGCAGCTGGAATTCTTGCGATGCTGGCGGCTCCTTCCGTCGGTCTGGCCGAGGACAAGCGGCGGCACTCCCATGACTTCCTCGCGTCGATCGCACGGCTCGAGGCGCGGGCTCGATGAGTCGGTTCGTTTCCGCACGATCCGATCTGGCAGTCGGTGCCCAGCGACTTCTCGTCAGGCGATCGTGACAAACGAATGAACATGCGCGATGCCTGGAGTTTCTTCGCGCGCTCTGCGGCGAATTGCAGAACCTCACATCGCTTTCCGAATTTGCTCGATTGCCAAACATCGGAAAGAGATTGACGCCTACTCGGCGTTGAGGACAAAATTTTGCGGAGACCGTCGCGCCGGATGTCGAGAAACCGATGATGCGATACGACGAGTACTCTTACCGCTTCCTAAGGAAGCGCTTCACCGAGGAGTGTGGAACGACGATGGGACGACAACTACTGATCACTCGACGAGTCACAATGTTCCTGGCTGCCCAGTGCGCGATCGCCGGGTTTGTCGTGAGCGACGTTCGACCGGCCATGGCCGACAGCACAGCCAGTGTGAGCAAGGCACTGACGCCGACAAGCTCGTTTGCGGGAGCGTCCGGCAAGCTGCGCGTGCGGCTTCACGCAAAGCCGGTATCCGGCGCAACGGGAACGCAGGGCAGTTTCAGCGTTTCCGCCAGGCACCTTCCCACCGACAGCAGTTCATTCGATCTGATTGTCGGGGGAGCGAAGGTCGGATCCGTGCAGGCAAACAGCGCCGGTAACGGCTCAGCCTCCTTCAGCACGACTCCGCACGGCAGGTCGGCGCTGCTCGGAGTCGACCCCCGAGGCAAGACGGTCGTAGTTCGCGATACGGCCGGAAGCGGGGCCGACGTGCTGGTGGGAACAGTTCCCGACGACGATGCCGGTTCCGAAGCCTGCTGCACCACGGACGGCGAGGGCGAGTCGGAATGCGAAGACGTCAGCCCGGACCCGACCACCGGCGTCGTGACCTGCAACGGCACGATCCCCCTGGATGCCAATGGGGCGCCCATCAATTCGTGCCTGCCCGATCCGTGCACCACCACAGTACCGCCTCCGCCTCCGGGCACGGCGACGGTCTGTTGCGTTGCCGACTCCGGAGATGAGGAGGCCCAGAACACCGAGTGCGATGATGGCCTCGACCAATGCGCTGCAAATGGCGGCGTGCTGGTTCAGGTCCAGTTGCCGGCGGACTTCCAGCAGGGCGACGACCCCTGTGACCTGAATCCCTGTCAGTCGGTCACGCCGAATCCGCCGCCCCCTCCCTCGTTCTGCTGCGTTGCGCAAAGCAGCGACGATTCGAGCGAAGTCGAGGCGCCGGAATGCGAGGACATGTCGGCTGATGCGTGCGCGAGCATCGGAGCCCCGCCGGTAAACGGCGCGTGCGCGTACACAGACCAGTCAGGCAATCCGGCATCCGTTCCCTGTCCATGATGGAACGACTCGAGCAGACAAGGCTGCGCCGGGCGTGAATCCCGCGAAGCAGCTCGAACCTTGAACGAAGAAGGGCCGCCCGAAATTCAGGGCGGCCCTTTTTCGACGTGCCAGCTCCAAAATCCGGCGCCGGACCCGTCGAACCCGGTGGAATCTACGAGCCGCCGCGGACCGCGCGCACGAAGCCGTCAATGACCTTGTTGTCGGCGTCCAGGCGGCCGTAGCTGAACTCCGCGTACAACGCCGCCTCCGGGAAGGCCGCAGACGTTGTCGACGACCAATACGAGCCAGTCGCCGTGCAACTGCACTTCGGATCGTTGGCTCGTTTCCGGCAAATCCGTGCGAGCATTGCTGGCTCGAGAACTAACGCGGCTCATACACGCGAATCTCGGCCGGTTGGCTGCCACGACTCGGAATCGCCAGGTAGAGTCTCTTCGAGGCGGGCGCAAGCAACGATGTGCGCGAGCGTGCCGACGTCACGATCCGTTGGCTTCGTCGCCAGCCTTTCCCGTCCGGCGCGAACACGTCCAGGAATCCTTCCCCGCCGGACGCGTAAAGCAATCCCGTATCGCCGTCCAGGAACAGGTCGTCGACGTCGGCGACACAGTCGAAGGACGCAATCGTGGCTCCTGATTCCGTATCCAGCACGACGACCTGCGGTGGGTTCCGGCAACCGACGAACAACCGATGATGCCTTTGGTCGAGAGCCATCGGGAAGTTCTCGCAGTGCGCAGGCAACGCCCACGATGCGAGGACGTTGTGCTTGTCGCGGTCAACGACTGCCACGGACGAGGTCGCGGGCAGATTGACGAATGCGCGCGATCCGAGGCTTTCCATCTCGAACGCTTCAGGATGCGACGTCAATGGAATATCGGCCAGCCGCGTGCCGGTTTTTACGTCGATGATTCCAATTCCGCCGGAGCCGAAGCCCACATAGAGCTTGCCCTGCGTTTCATCGAAACGCAGGTTGTCGGCATCGGAACGGAAGTCTGCCGAGGAGATTTCTCTCAGCGTTTGCGCATCGTAGAAACGGCAGCTGCCGTCACCACCGCTGCTGACGGCGACTTGGCCGGCACCGGAAAGGTATGCGACGCCCTGGGGTTCGGTCACTCCCGCGATGCGGCCCGCGATGCTGCCGCCTTCGAGATCGACGACGAGGACGGAGTTGCTGGCGAGCGCGGCCACGAAGAGTCGCTTGCCCGCGGCGTCGATCGTCATGTGATCGATGCGGCCTGAGATGCCGGGCAGCGCGATGGTGCGGACGAGCTCGAGATGGGATTCGCCTGCCGACGCGTCAGGCACTGGAACTGACCCCAGCAGTAGCGAGAGAACGCAGAGGTTTCCGACTGCCCGACCAATCGTCAGCGCCATAGTCCTGATCCAGAAAAGGCTGTCACCCTCAGGCGGGGAGCCGGTCCAATAACACGCCGCTTCCGCAATGGAAGATCGAAAGGTTCACCCGGTTGGGGCGGGTCAACTTCGAGCGCACGACTTCGAGGTTTCCAGGCGGTCCTGTTCTCATTATTTTCGTTGCGTGCCGTTACCCCCGAAAGCGGTTGCCTCAGTTGGTGCCGAGCCGTTGCGCGAGAGCGAGGAGCGGTTTCGCATCGCGACGCAAGCAGGAAAAATCGGCGTCTGGGACTGGGACATCCTCGCCGACCGGATTCTATGGAGCGAATCGCTCTACACCATCTACGGCGTGACCCCGGGGAAGACCCACACGATCGAAGACTTCCGGGCCAGGGTCCACCCTGACGACCGCGACATGGTCCGCAGCGCGATCGGCAACGCGCTGGAGCACGACTCGCCCTCCGAGCTCGAATATCGCGCGGTGCGGCCGGACGGAAAAATCGTCTGGCTGTTCATCAACGCGAAAGTGATTCGCTCCGATGGCCGCCCGGTGAGAATGGTCGGTTCCACCCTGGACATCACCGAACGCAAGCGCGTCGAGATTGCCCTTCGCGAGAGCGAGCAACGCTTCGTCAAAGCTTTCAGCGCCAGTCCGCTCTGTCTGACGATATCGTCCCTTGCTACCGGCAAATTGCTGGAGGTGAACGAAGCATTCGTTGCGGTCACCGGTTACTCGCGCGACGAAGCGATCGGCAGGACCACCGCCGAGCTGGGCGTATGGGTACAGCCGAACGAACGGGAAGAGGAGCTGACTGCGGTCGAGGCTGCAGGATCGCTTCGCAACCGCGAGTATCGCTTTCGCATGCGCAACGGCCAGGAGATCACCGGGCTGCTCTCTGCCGAGGTGATCGACGTGGCCGGCGAGCGGTGCGCCTTGACGGTCATCCAGGACATCACCGACCGCACGAAATACGAGGAGGCATTGCGCGTGGCGGATCGTCGCAAGGACGAGTTCATCGCCACCCTCGCTCACGAGCTGCGCAATCCGCTGGCACCGATCCGCAACGGCATCGAACTTCTCAAGCGCGCGGCCGACGACCCTGTCCGCAATGCCGAGGTACTGGCGATGATGGACCGGCAGCTCGCACAGATGGTGCGCCTCGTCGACGACCTGCTCGACGTCAGCCGCATCAGCCGCGGCAAGTTCGAGCTGCGCACCGAACCGATCGAGCTGTCGAAGGCCGTTCGCAACGCCGTCGAAAGCTGCCGTCCGACCATGGACAGTGCCGGTCACCACTTCGTCGTCAGTGATCCCGACGAGACGATCCTGGTGCAGGCGGATCTTGCACGCCTGTCGCAGGTCATTGCGAATCTTCTCGACAATGCGGCCAAATACTCACCGCGCGGCAGCACGATCCGCCTCAGCGTCGAGTCCGGTCCGGGCGAGGCCGTGGTGCGGGTTCGCGACAACGGCATCGGCATTCCCACGTCGATGCTGCCGCAGGTCTTCGAGATGTTCACGCGCGCCGACACGTCGCTGGAGAAGCCGCAGTCGGGTCTCGGCATCGGCCTGACCATCGTCAAGCGGCTGGTGGAAATGCACGGCGGAAGCATCGAGGCGCACAGTGAAGGCGAAGGCAAGGGCAGCGAGTTTGTCGTGCGGTTGCCACGTCTCGGCTCGTCGCCGGCCCAGGAAGACTCTGCGTTCGACGCGACGCCCGATGTGACACACTGCCGGGTGCTGGTCGTGGACGACAATCGCGATTCAGCAGAGAGCATGGCGATGGTGCTCGGCGCCATGGGACACGAGACGCGCATCGCCTACGATGGTCGCCAGGCACTCGCGTCCGCGGAATCCTTCCAGCCCGACATGATCCTGCTCGACATCGGCATGCCGGTCATGAACGGCTACGAAGCCTGCCGCCGCATCCGCGAGCTGCCGTGGGGACGCAACGTGATGGTAGTGGCGATGACGGGATGGGGACACCTGCAAGATCGCGAGCGCTCGCGCAACGCCGGGTTCGACCATCACCTGACCAAGCCCGTCGACGTCGCGTCGCTGCAGCAGCTGCTCGCGGACCGGACGGGTTCCGGCTCCGGTGCGGGCGCACCTTCGTCGGCGTAACGGCCCGTCATCTGTTCGCGGTTGGGGGACAGATCGAGCGATCGTCCGGGCAAGTGCTGGATTCACTCCTTTAGCAGCTGTGCCTAGCAGGCTGCGGAAAAACCCCTCCCGTCGGCCCGCACGCCGCTTGCACGCGACACCGGCGTTGCGAAAACTTGCTGTAGTCCGCAGCTACAGCGGCGTTTTCGCGCCTTGGTGTCGCGCGCAATCGACGCACGGACCTCGGTCCGGAGTTTTTCCGCAACCTGCTAGAGAATCGTTCCGTGCATGACCACCATGGCGACCGAGAAATAGATTACCAGCCCGGTCACATCCACGAGCGTCGCGACAAAAGGAGCGGAGGAAGTGGCGGGGTCGGCACCGAGGCGTCGCAGGATCAGCGGGAGCATCGATCCCGAGATGGTTCCCCACAGCACGACGCCGACCAGGGAGAATGCAACCGTGAGCGCCACCAGGACCCAGTGGGGACCGTAGATGTCCGAGAACGCGCTCCACAACGCGATACGCACGAAACCGATCGAGCCGAGGATCGCGCCGAGCGCGAGTCCCGACAGGACTTCGCGGCTTGCGATCTTCCACCAGTCTCCCAGCCGGAATTCCCCGAGTGCCATTGCACGGATGATGATCGTAGAGGCCTGGGAGCCCGAGTTTCCGCCGCTCGAGATGATCAGCGGCACGAACAGCGCCAGCACGACCGCTTTCGAGATCTCGCCTTCGAAATGACCCATCGCCGTGGCGGTGAGCATCTCGCCGATGAACAGGACGACCAGCCACGTCGCGCGCTTCTTCACCATCGTCGCAAACGAAGTCGTCATGTACGGCTGGTCGAGGGCGCCCGGTTCGACGCCGCCCATTCGCAGGGCGTTCTCGGTCTCTTCCTCGACCATCACGTCGATCACGTCGTCGACGGTCACAAACCCCACGACCCTCCCCTCCTTCTCGAGCACGGGCACGGCGAGCAGGTTGTACTTGCTGATCTTCTGCGCGACTCGCTCCTGCGGCTCGTGGACGCCCACGCTGATCGGTCGTCGCCGCATGACGTCCGTCACCGCCGTGGCCGGACCGGCCATGATGAGATCCTTTAACGAAACCGCTCCCAGGAGACGGTCTGACCCCGGCTCGAGGACATAGCACGCATAGATCGATTCCTTCTCGGCAGCTTCCGTACGGATGCAGTCGATCGCCTGCGACACCGTCATGGCCGGCTCGAGCCTGACGAACTCCGTCGTCATGATCCCGCCGGCCGATTTCGGCGGATATTTGAGCAGCACCTCGACCTCCGCGCGGACGGCGGCGCTGAGGTTCGGCAACATGCGGTGTCGCTCGTGCGGGCTCATCCGCCGAAGCACGTACGCCCGCTCGTCTGACGATAGCGCTTCGAGGATCTGCGCGGCCTTCGCGGGATCGAGTTGTTCGACGATCGTGCCGCGGCGCCGCAGGTCGGGCTGGTCGAGCACCTGGACCGCTTTGTTCAGCGGCAGGTGCCCGAGGGCGTGAGCTGCCTCGGCCGTCGACATGTGGTTCAGAAGGTCTGCGAGGTCAGCGTCCCGCTGCTCCAGCAACTCGCTCGGAAAGTCCGGCGGCTCGTGCTCGAGCGAAGACCGCAGCGCGTCGATCAGTTCCTGTTGGTTCGACATAAAGACTCCTGAGGGCGCCCGGCAACCCACACCATCGGCGATGTCGGTCCACTGGTCGTGAACCGCGCCGGCCGAGCGGGCAACACGGGCGCAGACGATACGAGTCGCACGCCCGCTTCTTCAACTGGAATGAAATCTGGCCGCGTCACCCGCAAGAACAAACTCCGGAACGCCGCAGCGCCGGCGGGGACCAGCTGCCGTAAGGTGTCGATCCCCTGAAAGTTCCCCATTGATTCTATTGCCATCCTCGCCATCGTCCTGGCATCGCGCGATGAGAGTCCGGCCGAGGATCGAAGGGCCACCCGCTGACGAACGGGTGACGTCCGTTCACGGGCGCGAACCGGATCCTTTCTCAGGGCCGCGGCTGCTCCGAGGCGGCTCGATCACTGCGCAACGCAGCCCGGCTCGTCGCTCGCGCTTCCAGTCGCCGGCGCTTTGGCGCATTGGTGAGTGCCACGATGAGACGACTCGCCCTCGCCACCGCGTCGCTGAACTTTCTCCTTTTCTCCGGTTTGATATCGGTCCCGCCGGCCGGCGCGGCCCATACCAAGGGTCGTGAGGTCGCGCCGCTCGCACCGGAATTCAAACCGGGTGACTACGTCTGGAAACCGGAGGCCTCGCCCGCCGGACCGGTCGTCGTCATCGTCAGCATCCCCGAACAGACGATGTTCGTTTATCGCAACGGCGTGCGAATCGGTCGATCCACCGTCAGCACCGGCGCGAAGGGGCACGCGACGCCGACCGGCGTCTTCACCATCCTTCAAAAGAAAGTGGATCACGAGTCCTCGATCTACAAGGGCTCGAAGATGCCGCACATGCAGCGACTGACGTGGGGCGGCATCGCGATGCACGCCGGTCAGCTCCCCGGCTATCCGGCGTCCCACGGGTGCGTGAGACTGCCCGTGGATTTCGCTGCCAAGCTCTACAAGGTGACGACCATGGGCACGACCGTCATCGTGACGGATCAGCGCAACGCGCCTGGCCGGACCGCCGACCCCGGCCTGCTGCTCAGCGGCAAGACCGGAGAAGCACCCGGGGCACCATTGCCCGTCCAGGGCTTCGAATGGCAGCCGGAGAAATCTCCGAACGGCGCCGTGTCGATCATTTTCAGCATGGCGGACATGGTCGCCTACGTGTATCGCAATGGCGTGCAGATCGGGCGCGCGAGCTTCGGCCTCGACGAGCAGAGGCGTGTGCACGGAAGTCACGTCTACTCCGCGCTCGCAGCGGCGAATGTGGATGGTCCTCGTGAGTGGCTCTCCACTACGAGCATCGGCGGCGGTACGGCGCCGGACGTAAAGACCCTCGCTGCCGCTACGACAACGATCTCCGCAGAGTTCGTCAGGAACGTGCGCGCGATCGTGGAACCGGGGACGTCGCTGATTCTTACCGACCTGCCGGTGTCGCCCCAGACTCACAGCGAAAAAGGCTTCGAGATCATGACCACGGATCCGGAGTAGGCGCGCGGCTACGGCACCCAGTCTACCGAATGATCTTGCAAATAATCATCGACCGCCGCACCAACGGTCGGATGGAACGTCTCCTCCCCCAGCAGTTCCATCAGCTCGAAGCGTACCAGCTTTTCCTTCACCGGATCTTTCATCTCGGCAAAGTGCAGCTCGATGCCCGCCTGTCTGAGCGTCGTAGCGAGTTCGCTCAGCATGTCGGCCGCCGTGACGTCGACACTCGTCATGGGCTCGGCGGCCACTGTGACTCGACGAATCGAGTCAGGGGCCTCACGGATGGCCTCGACCATGCACTGCTGGAATAGGTCGGCATTGGCGAAGAACAGCGGCGCATCCCACCGGAACAGCAACAGTCCTGGCACGAGGCGTGCCTCCGGATAGCGCTGGATATCGTGAAAGCCGCGCACGCCCTCGACGCGTCCGAGCACGGCGTAATGCGGCCGCCAGCCGTCCCACAGAAACTCGATCACCGCCAGCACGACCGCGATGCAGATTCCCGGCACGGCGCCCAGGATCAGCACGCCGGCAAAACAGGTCATCGACAGCCAGAACTCCCACTGCTGGATCCGAAAGATCCGCTTCAGGTCCGCGAACTCGAAAAGGCCGATTGCCGCAGCGATCACCACCGCCGCCAGGGCGCTGCTCGGCAGGTTTTTCAGCAGGTCGGGCGATGCGACCAACAGCAGCGCCACGGCTAACGCACTGACGACCCCGGTCAGTTGGGTTTTGTCGCCGGCAGCTTCGGCAACCGGGGTACGCGACGAACTGCTGCTGATCGGAAAACCCTGGAAAAAGCCCGCCGCCAGGTTGGCGACACCCAGTCCAACCATTTCCTGGTTGGGATCGACATAGCTGCGAGTGCGCGCCGCATAGGTTCGTGACAGCACGCTGGTGTCGGCGAAAGCCACCAGTGCCGCAGCCACGCCGCCGAGAAGTACGCTCGTGACATCCACACCGCTCAGTCACGGAAGCGCGAAGGATGGCAGGCCCTGGGGCACTGCACCGAGAACCTTGACGCCGTGGCTGCTGAGATCGAGCCCTGCAACCGCCAGTGTTGCCAGCCCCATCACGATCAGCAGCGACGGCAGGCGCGGGACGCGCTTGAGCGCAAGAATCAGCGCGAGGCTGCCGCCGCCGACCGCGAAGCTATACCAGTTCGCTCGACCGGCGAGCAGTGCCTGTACCAGGTGCCAGACATCCAGTCCTGGACGCTCGCTTGTCAGCGAGATTCCGAAGAGCTTCGGGCTCTGGCTGATCAGCACGGCCAGTGCGATGCCGTTCATGTAGCCATAGCGTATCGGCTTGGAGAGCAGCTCGGTGATGAACCCGAGACCCGACAGACCCGCAAGGATGCACACCGAACCGCTGACAACGGCCATCATGCCGGCCAGCGGCACCGCACGCATCGGATCAGAGCCGGACAGCGGCAGGACGACGCCGAGGATCAGCGCGGCAAGCGCCGAATCCGGACCGAGCACCAATATGCGACTCGGGCCGAATGCGGCGTATGCCAGCAGCGGGACGATCGTCGCGTACAGGCCGTAGACACCCGGCACACCGGAAGCTTCTGCGTAAGCGATACCGGCCGGCACCAGCATGCTGGTAAGTACCAGGCCGGCAGTCAGGTCATCGATCAGCCAGCGCCGCTCGTACTGCCTGAGCATGCCCAGACCCGGCAGCCAGCGCTGCCATCCGGTCTGGCGAGTCGGGATCGCGAGAGAGATGCTCCTGGAACCGGCCTGCAGTTCGACCGACATCTTCGTGCCCTTATCGCGTCAGCGAAGCAGGGCGAACTCCACGTCACGAGAACTTACCTGCGTCACAGCAGACTTCATCGGAACTTCATATAAAATCGAGTATTCTCGCCCGTCGAGAGTTTCCCGTGCCGTCCGCTCCGAGACAAAATGGCTCCCCCATGGAGTTCCTGCCTGCGTTCGAGCGGCGGCACCGCATCCAACACGGACGGGACAGGCATCGTTGATCGCCTCTGACGCCCTAAGAAGGGGGCTCGCGTCGATGCGCCGACCTTCCTGGCTGACGAAGGCGTCGCTTCTCATCACGGGGACCGCGCAAGACCCGGTGGCGTTCGTGGCCAAGCTCCGCGACGAGGACCCCGTCTTCTGGATCCCGTACTACGAAGCGTGGCTCGTGACCCGGCACGATGACGTGCGGGCATTGTTCGCGGACGCGCGGGTGACAACCGATGCCCGCGCATATGAGCGCCACATCCCGTCGGGCATCGCTGGCGCCGCGCGCTGGCTCGGTGCGATGCCGTTTCGCTCGATGCAATCGGACCCCCAGTCGGTGCCGCGTCGCCTGGCGATGGGCGTGCTGACACCGCGCGCCGTCGAGAGAACAGAGGAACGCATCCGTGAGGTGGTCGAACAGTGTGCCGCGCCGCTGCGGTCGCGCTCCGACGTGGTCGACCTGATGACGGAGTTCACAACCCCGATTTCCACGATGGCCATCGGCCGCATCCTCGGGGTGCCGCCGAAGGGTGCCGACGAGATTCGCTTTCGTCAGCTGGCCGTCAAAGCCACGCGCGGCATTCGGCCCTTCCTCAGCGACGAGAAGCGGCTCAAGTCCGAGCGCTCCGCGGTGGAGATGTGCGAGTACGTGTCCGAGCTTGTCCGGGAACGTCGACGCGAGCCTGCCGACGATATGATTTCGGACCTGCTCGGTGCCTCTCGGGCGACCAGCAGCGATGAGATCGATGATGTCGTCCGTATTGTGGCCGCGCTCGTCTCGGCCGGAACGGGAACCGTCGGCACCGCCTGCGCGCGCGCACTGCGCACGCTGCTGCTGCATCCCGCTCAACTCTGCCAACTGCGTAGCGATCGATCACTGCTGCCCAACGCCGTGGACGAATTGCTGCGCTACGACAGCGGGCTGGCCGTGGTGCCCCGCTATGCGCTCGAGGACTTCGAACTTCGCGGACGAGCCATCAAGAAGGGACAGCTGGTGGCACCCTGTATCCTTGCGGCCAATCGCGATCCGGACGTGTTCACGGATCCAGACCGCCTCGACCTCGGCCGTGACTGCAGGCAGGCGCTCAGCTTCGGGTATGGGCCCCACTACTGCACGGGCACCGGCATTGCGCGTATCGAAATGCGGCTGATGCTCGACGCGGCTCTCGATTTCCTGCCACCCCGCGCCCGGCTTCTGACGGACCAGATCCGCTGGAGCGCCAGGGGCATGATGGCTCAGATCAGGAGCCTTCCGGTCGACTTTGGGGCGTGACTGGTTTGCGCCCATGGCACCACTCGGTCTCCCCGAGGACGCGTGCCGCGAAAATGCCATGAAGAAACTGCCTGAGATCACTTTACTGTTCTGGATCATGAAGATCGCAGCAACGACACTCGGCGAAACAGCCGGTGATCTCCTGGCCCAGACTTTGGGCGTCGGGTACGCCGTCGCCTCTCTCCTGCTGCTTGGCCTGTTCGTGATCAGTCTGGCGCTGCAGCTGCGTGCGCGAAAATTTCATCCCCCGCTCTACTGGACCGTGATCCTTTCCACGAGCACGGCCGGTACGACGATGTCGGACTTTATCAATCGCACCGCGGGGCTCGGTTACGCAGGCGGAGCGTTGCTCCTGATCATTGCGCTGGCAGTTGTTTTCGCTGTCTGGCATCGCAGCGGCTACCCATTCGACGTCGCCACCATCACGACTGTGCGGGGCGAATCGCTCTATTGGGCGGCGATCCTCGTCTCCAATACCCTCGGCACTTCGCTGGGGGACTTCCTTGCCGACAGCTCGGGCCTTGGCTTCCTCGGAGGCGCGCTGGTGGTGAGCGGCTTGCTGGCGGCCCTCGTCATCGCCAGGTCCACTACGCGCGTCTCGCACACGTCGCTTTTCTGGATGGCGTTTGTCCTGACCCGACCGCTCGGCGCGACGACGGGCGATTTTTTCACCAAGCCGATCGCCGCCGGCGGCATGGGCTACGGGACACTCGGCTCGTCGGTCATCCTTGGTTCTGTCCTGGTGGCACTGATCGCCCACACGTATCGAAAGCAGCAGCAGCCGGTATTGGTCACGCCGCTGACTGTCTGAACCTGCAACCGAACACGAACTGGCTTGCCGCTGTCCAGCCCGCGCGCGGCGACCACTGCGCCACGGCGACCGAGCCTGCCGGTGCCAAAGCGTCCAGTGAAGCGCTTCGGCGGGGGGGCACGATGCGGTTGTTGTTGACACCCCCGCGCTCATCGGCGTAACCATTCGCTATCGCGCTCCTCCTGCCTGGACGTCGAACTGGGGGTCGTATGCAGCTGCGCCTCATCGTCATTTGTATTCCTGCGCTGGTGTTCATTGCTGCATCGGCTCGCGCCGACGTGGCGGATCATCTCAAGTGCTACAAGATCAAAGATCCGCTGAACCTGTCCGCAACGGCCGACCTCAACACTCCGCTCTTCGGCGCCGACGCCGGATGTTCGATCTCCAAGGCCAAGCTCTTTTGCGTACCTGCGACAAAGACCAACGTTTCGGCGAAGAACAAGACGACAGGCACGACGATCACGCTGCAACGCGTGGATGGTCCCGACCCCGGAGCCCGCATCTGCTACAAGGTGAAGTGCCCGGCCTCGGTCCCCGATCAGGAAATCAGTGACCAGTTCGGGACACGAACCGTGGGTGTTGTCGGCAGCTCCTTGCTCTGCACTCCTGCGGTCCAGGGGCCCGTGCCGACGACGACCACCACAACGACGACGACCACCCTCTCGTGCGGGTCGCCGTCGCTTCCCTGCTGCGGCAGCGTATGCAACGTCGGCTGCTGTGTAGGAGGGACCTGCGTCGCCGAGGGTCAGCAATGTGGCGCGCCGAGCTGCAGCGACTCGACGGCCTGTGCCTTCGAGGGCGACCCGACCTGCGATGAGACCGGGACGAAGCAGCAGAACTGTACGCCGCAAGTCTGTTCGACTGGTAGCTGCACTGCCGGCACTCCCTTCTCGCAGACGATCGATTGCTCGCGCTCGACGGATGGTACAACTTGTTTGGTCACGCAATCCGGTTGTCCCGTCAATAATTTCCGTGAGATTTGCTGCAGCGGGGGAACCTGCAGCCAGCAGTGCGCTCCATGCGGGCCGTGAAGGTCCGATCCCGGAGCTGGTTCAGCGCTCCTCGGCGTAGAGACGCAGCGCGAATCTGCCGGCCGCCGTCGCTCGCAGCGCCTCGACTTCCTCGCGCCACGCCGGCGTCAGTCGGTCCAGCGGTAGGCGGCGCATGCTCGCGGCGCTTCCGGCGTAGCCTTCCGGGAACAGCGCAAGCGCTGCCAGGCTTGCGAACGTGATGTCGACGAAGGTCTTCTCCGGTCCTGCTTCGAGATAGCGGCGACCGTCCGAGAGCATCGCGTCCACTTCGGCGAACACGCGCCGGGTCGCCTCCAGTCCCTCTTTGGCTCGCGGCCCGCTGACGCCGAGCGCCCGCCGCAGCATCGTCGCGAGCGGAAATCGAATGTACGGAAGGATCCCGCGCTGCCAGCCTGGGATCTGCGGCTCGTCAATGCCCCACATCAGCAACGTCAGGTCGGGCTGCTCGAGTAGATGCCAGTACGACCAGAGGCGGACATTGATCCCGAGTTCCTCGTCGAAGTGCTTCTCGAGCGCGAGCCGCTCCGGCGACGGAGCAAGCAGCCCGGCAGCCGGCAACGTCGCCGACCACGCGCCCCACAGGTAGCGCAGGATCTGCGACGATTCGCAGATCGTCGAGCGTGCCGCTGGAACGACGAGCATCGGCACTGTGCGGCCGGTCAGCAAAAGGCCGAGGATGCCGATGCTCGGCAGCTCGCGATACGGAATTCCCGTTGCATCCAGGCACCAGCGAACCTTCTCGACGTAGTGCGAGTACGTGATCGTGTGCAGCTCGAGAGTGCTGTCTGCCGGAGGCGACATCACCCGTCGCTGGCGCAGGGCCAGTCCGGCAGCTGCGACGAGTGCCGTCGCCACGAGCGCCGCCGCTACACCGAGCCCCAGGAGTGCCGTGACGGGTGCGAGCGCATAAAGCGCGAGCGTCTGGAGCGTGATCGGGTCGCCGAGTCGCATCAGTCCGGATCCTTTGCCAGGCAAGCCACGACCCCCGCCGGACGTTCGGCGAGCGCGTCGTCCGTCAGCGTGCGGAACGGATCCGTACCGCAGGGGCAACGCCGAGCCTAACCGGGCGCCGACGCCTCGGCGGCGTACTGTCCATTGCTAAACCCTCGGCCTTCGGGCATCCGGGAACGCGACTGATCGGACGAGGCACTGACGAGGTCGAGGAGATTGTGATGGCGACAACGATGCGCGCCGCGGTGTTCTGCGGAAAAGGAAAGATCGAGATTCGCGAAGTCCCTCGTCCCGAGCCCGGGGTCGGCGATGCGCTCGTCCGGATCACGCTCACGACGATTTGCGGGACCGACGTTCACATTCTCAAAGGAGAGTATCCTGTCCGTGAGGGTTTGATCATCGGGCACGAGCCGGTGGGCGTGATCGAGTCGCTGGGAGCCGGTGTGACGGGGTATGCGCTGGGAGATCGCGTGATCGTCGGCGCCATCACACCGTGCGGCCAGTGCGGCGCCTGCCTTTCCGGTACGCATTCGCAGTGCGGGCACGGCGGCAACGGCTACGAGGCCATCGGCGGCTGGCGATTCGGCAACACCATCAACGGCTGCCAGGCCGAATACGTCGTCGTGCCCAACGCGCAGGCCAACCTCGCCAGGATCCCGGATGGGCTCTCGGACGAGGAAGTGCTGCTGTGTCCCGACATCATGTCGACCGGATTCTCGGCCGCAGAAAACGGCCACGTGCGCCTCGGCGACGCCGTGGCGGTTTTCGCCCAGGGACCGATCGGCCTGTGCGCGACGGCTGGCGCCCGCCTCGCCGGCGCGTCGCTGGTCATCGGTGTCGACAGCGTGCCCCATCGACTCGAAGTCGCGCGACGCATGGGCGCGGACGTCGTGATCAACTACAAGGAGCAGGACGTGATCGGGGAGATCAAGCGCCTGACAGGCGGCGGCGTGGACGTCGCGATCGAAGCGCTCGGAACCCAATCCACGTTCGAAAATGCGCTGCGCAGCGTCCGTCCCGGCGGGACGGTCTCCAGTCTCGGCGTCTACTCGGGCCACCTCATGGTGCCGCTCGATACGATCGCCGCCGGCCTCGGCGACCACACCATCGTAACGTCGCTCTGCCCGGGCGGCAAAGAGCGTATGCGCCGCCTCATGAACATCGTCGCGGCAAAACGCTTTCCGTTCGGGGAACTGGTCACGCACCCGTTCGCTTTGGCCGACATCGAAGCTGCATACGACCTGTTCGCCCATCAACGCGACGGGGTGATGAAAGTCGCCATTCGCCCGTGACCAATGGACCTCGCCGGTCAATTCCTTTCGATCGCCTTCACGCCCGTTGCCGCCGCAGCCCTTGTTTTGACCCGGCCCGTTCGGCATCTGGAGCCTGACCGGCGGGGCTTCGGGCCTCGGCCGAACTCCGGGATGGCAGCAGCGCGCCGTCAACCACCGATCCGTCCTGCTACGTGCCTACTTCGTGCAACCCCGGTTGTTCTTGCCCTTCACGCAGGTGGTGCCGTTCGGTCCCTGGACGACCCCTTTCCCGTTCTTGGTCTTGGCTTCCCCACCTCTGCTGCCCTTGGTGGTCGTAACGCCGTTCGCGTTCTGTTGGGATGCCCGTGCAGTTCCGGTTTTCGAGTTATAAGTGGCAGTTCCGTTCTGGCCGCTGACCGCATGTTGATCGCTGTCGCCGTTCGGAACGACCACAGCGGCGGGAGCTCCGTTCTTCGGAACAATCACGGCCTTGTCTCCGTTGCTGCAAACGGTCCGGCCGCCGGGGCCGGTCTTGCAGTCCGCATATGCGCTCGAAGCGATTGCCAGCAAGGCGAGGACTGCGAGTGTGGTCTTCATGTTCCGTTTCTCCTCTCGGGTTATGACGCGATGCGATCGAAAAGCGAGGTCTTACCTCGTCTATGATTGCTTGCTGCTTGCCGCAAGTAGAATGCCGCCGCCTTGCGCTCGTCGCGGTCCGGCCAGCAGGCTGGTTCTCGAGGAAAATCCTCGCCCGACGAGCGGATGCCGCCGGCCGGGAAGGATCCCGTTGGCGCAGGTGGGAACGAACGCGCTTTCCGAAACCGACGGTTGGCTTGGATTGTTCGCTGCGGGCAACCAAGGCCGCGCCCTCGGTCGCGTTTTCAACCGGCCGAGTTTTGGCACGATCGCGGGAAGCTGCGGTTTCTGTTGGCCTTTGCCGTGGGATATCGTCCGCCGCGCGTTCACGGGGTGTCTGAACTCCAGGTGGCTGCCGATTGCAGCGCAATGGTCGCGAACCGCAATTACCATGCGGAGGGTGCGTTATGACGAAGACAATCTTCCTTGCACTATTCAGCCTCGGCCTTCTGCTGACTTCCGACTTCGCTTTGGCCGGCGGCAAACCCGGCGGGGCAACGTGCAACGTCAGCAGAAGCTGCAAGAGCCTGATCTGCATCCGACAGAACCCGAGCGACAAATTCGGCACCTGCTGCACACCACTGTCGTGTGCCGCGCTCGGTGCCCAGTGCGGCAGCATCGACAATGGCTGCGGCATCCAGATTGACTGCGGATCGTGCGACTCCAACAGCAACTGCGTGAGCAACCAGTGCGTGGCGATTCCGACGACGACCACGACCTCCACGACGTCCACGACGACCTCCACTACCACCTCGACGACCACGACCACGACGACGACGTCCACTACCACTTCCACGACCACGACCACGACCTCCACGACGACGTCGACGAACTCGACGACGACGACGACAGTGCCGGCCGTAGCCGACTTGTCGCTCAGCAACGTCCCTTCGACGAGCGAGATCTTCGGAACCAACGCGCCGGTCACGTTCAACCTGACGCTGCAAAACGCCGGCCCGGACACGGGCACGGGCATCGCGGTCACGGATCTCCTCCCGGTGGCGTTCAATTTCGACTCCGCCATCGCCAGCCAGGGGTCATACAATGCCGATACGGGCGTCTGGTCTGTCGGCACGCTCGCGAGCGGCAACCAGGCGACGCTCGGAATCGATACCCACGCGAACAGCTGTACAGGGAGCGCGCAGCCGAACACCGCCGAGGTTACCGCCTCGGATCAGGCGGATCCCGACTCTACGCCCGGCAATGGCGTGGTCGGCGAGGACGATGAGTCGATAGCGTCGGTCCTGTTCGGCTGCGACTGAGCAGCCGTCCATCATGCTGGGGATGCTCCTTGCCCTGCTCGCCTCCGGGACGCGCCTTCGCGTTGCAGAGGCGATCGGGCTGGGCGCGCTGGAAAGGTGGCGTCCGGCAGTGCCCGGCCAGCGAATCCTCCGGCGCGGCGTCGCGCTCGACGTCGCGTTCTCCTATCTCGTTCCCGTGATCATCTATCCCGCAATGTATGGCGTGCTCCTGCTCCTGCGGGGTGCGCAGGGCATCCGCGGGCCGCTCGGGCAGCTCGACTTCGCGGCGCAAGTCGTGCTGGCAGTAATCGTCGGCGACGTTGTCGCGTACTGGAAGCACCGACTGCTGCACACGCGGCTGCTCTGGCCGTTCCACGCCGCACACCACAGCTCGGTCGAGGTGGACTGGTGGTCGAACGAGCGCGTCCATCCGGTCGAGTCGGCGATCAACGCGACCACGCAAGCCGTGACGCTCGTCCTGCTCGGCTTCGCGCCGGCGGCGATAGGTCTGGCCGTTGCGACCCGTCAGACGTACAGCGCTTTCACGCATGCAAACGTGCGTCTTTCGTTCGGGCGGCTCGGCTGGCTCTTCGTGAGCCCCCACCAGCACCGCTGGCATCACTCCGACGAACCCGCGATGGCGGCCCGCAACTTCGCCAACATGTTTGCCGTGCTCGACGTGCTGGGTGGGACGTGGACGGTACCGGAGGCGCAGCCGCAGTCGTTCGGCATCCGGGGCCGGACAGTAGCGAAGGGATTCATCGGTCAACTGGTCGCGCCGTTCATGGATATCGTGACACGACGCGCGCAGAGCATCGTGCCGGTGACCCCCGCGGTGCCTGACGACGCAGCCAGCGATCTCCAGGAAGCCGGGGGGCTCCGTCCGGCTGCCGAATGAGCAGCACGAGGTGATACAGATGAGTGAGCTTCGGTATCCGAACGAGAGCAGAGAGTATCGGGACGCTCGCGACAGCCTGCTGAAGGATGAGGAAGAGCTCGTCGCCAGGATCAAGGCCGTCGCGGCAAAACGCCGCTCGCTTCCGCTCGGCGGCGAGTTGAAGGAGGACTACGTCTTCCGGCGGGCCAGCGAAGGCCACGTCGGCGCGAGCGTAAGATTCTCCGAGCTGTTCGAAGACAAGAGCTCGCTGCTCCTCTACTCGTTCATGTACGGTCCGAACTGGGACAACCCCTGCCCTTCGTGCACTTCCTTGATGGACGGGTTCGATCGCAGCTCGTACCAGGTCACTCGCAATGCCGCGTTCGTGGCACTGGCCAAGGCCCCTGCCGAGAAGATCCACTCCTGGGCGAAACAGCGCGGCTGGTCGCAGATCTCGCTGATCTCCGGCGCGGAGAGCTCGTTCCAGGCCGACTACAAGTGCCAGGGAGCCGGCGACGACATGCAACTGCCGGTGATGCTCTGCTTCCGGAAGAAGGACGGGAAGATCTATCACTTCTGGTCGACGGAGCTGCCGCACAACCACGTCGATACCGTGTGGCCGTACTGGAACCTGATGGACTTTACGCCGGAGGGACGGCCCGACATCGTGACTCCGCCCCAGAAGTTCCGGTCGGAGTTTCTCGAGAAGAACTATTTGAACAAGAAGTGAGGGCGAACGGCCTCGGGGACGCCGCACGAGGAGTCGACAGAAACGTGGCCCGATCCTTGCTTCACATCAGGATGTACGCCGCATAGAGCGCGTACCGGCCACCGACGGGAAGCCAGATGCTCGCGAGATGCATCCTTCTCGAGCGGCGGACAAAGGAGAGAGCAAGAATGAGCGCTGCAGCGAAGAAATCCACACGGACGAAGAAGTCGGCGAAAAAGGCACCTGCGAGCACGGTGTCCAAGGTCCAGAAGGCGCTGTCGCGCGAAGCCAGGAGCGCCTACGGTGAGATCCAGTCGGGCGTCCAGGGTCTCCAGAAGGCAATCGTTGAGATCCGCAAAGGTGCGAATCGAGCCGAAAAGAAGATCGAAGCCGATGCCCGCCGTCAGATCAGCGAGCTGCGCAAGGAAGCCAGGATCCATCTCGGCAAGCTCGAGCGTGCCCAGCGCGATGCCAAGCGACGTCTTGGGAAACTCGCCACCGCCGCCGACGAGTCATGGGTAGAAATCAAGGACGCGGCCAACGCGGCGCTGAAGGATGCGACAAAGACGGCGGACTTCGTGATCCGCCGCATTCGCAAGGCCATCGGTGCCTGATCGGGGCCTCGACGCGGCGAAATAACCGCTGCGCCGGGAATTCCCGTTTCGGCGAAACCGGTGCTCGATTCTTCGCAGGATCGGGGACTCGTGGAGCTCCGCACCGCTTCCCCGGAATGGAAGCGGTGCGGAAACCCAGCCCCGGGTCTGCCGCTGGCGGTGGGTTCCGAGCCCGTTTGACGATCGTGCGGGTGAGCGCCATCGTCCGCGCCAATGATGCATACCGAGCTCGTCCGCTCCTGCATGCGCGGACAACGTATTCGCATGACCGCCGTCTCCTTCGCATGCGCTGCGGCGTTCGGCTGCGCCGCTTCGGCCGGTTCCGTCTCCGCGCCGCCCCCTGCCCGCCTGGACACCCTCGATTCGGGCTTCCTGTCCGACTACAAGCGGTTGCAGCCTACCGAGCAGTCGCCGTCCGTGCTGATGTTCCGCGACGCAGGCGTGAAAAAGGGCTACCGCAAACTCCTGTTCCGTCCGATCCAGGTCTGGCGCGGCGCCGACCAGCGCCTCGAAGACATTCCCGATACCGATCTGCAGTACCTGGCCGACTCCTTCTACCGCGCGATGGTGACGCCGCTCGGCCACTCTTTCGAGCTGGTCGAGAAGCCGGGGCCGGGCGTTCTCGAAATCCAGGTCGCGCTGACGCTCGTCACCAAACCTCACCAGCCGATCGACTTCTTCTCGACCGCCGTTCCCGTGCGCGACCTTCACGAGCGAACGCAGCAAATGAGCGACGGGACAAAGCTGTTCGTGCACGACTGCGCGCTCGAAGTGGAGTTGTCCGAAGCAGGCCCGGCGTCGGCCACACACGCAGCCGGCAAGCCGGCTCGGCCGAAGCGGATCGTGAAGGCAGAATTCTTCGACAAACGCCGCGGCAGCGAATCCCCCAAGGCTGCCGTCCAGAGCTGGACCGACCTGGACGCGGTGTTCGCGAAGTGGGCGACGACCTTTGACAGCCAGCTCGTCGCGCTGAAGGACGGAACGTTCAAACCGAGGTTCACCGTCGCCACCAAGCCCGCGGCGAAGACTCACTGAGAGAGCGGAAGCGCGGCCGAGGCCCGGCGCTCTTACCAGCAGTCGACCTGGGCGTTGGCGGTGCAGCGATACACGGTATCGTCGTCGTCACCCTGCGCGTTCCAGTTGCAAAGGCCGCGGTCGAAGCTGCGGTTGATCTTCGGCTCACCGCCGGAGTTCTGGCAGCGGTTCGCGCTGTCGTCCTGGGCTGCACCGACCGCATCGGCGCAGCAGTCGCGCTGGTTGTCCTCCGTCCACCCCGTATCGCCCCATCCGACGTAGGAAGTCGCCCACGCCGCGGACGGCATTACCATCTGCACGAAAAGCAGGGCGCCGACCGCGAAGGTGGCGGCGGCGAGCACGGTGTTGCTCGCGACCGGGAGTTGTACGCGCTTGGGGTTCACCGGCCGTACCTAGCACGAGTTCTCGCGTCGAGCGAGGGGGGTTCTCCCTTTGCGCATCGTCCGCGCCGCCGACCGGAGCGGCGCGAAATCTGCGTGATGCCGCAGGACCTTGCGACACTGGCCCTAACGCTGACCGTCAGGCACGTTCCAGATCGATGACTCGGTGCCTATCGATCGTAGCATCCTGGGATCTCGCCCCGGGACCACGCAAGCTTCGCCGATCGGACAGGTTTTTTTCCTGGAAAAGCCCGATTTCGACTGGGGTGCTGTGATGAGAGCTTCACCGCTTTCGATCACGGTCCTGATCGTCGCTGGATCGGCGTTCATCTACAGTCCCGGTATCGGCTATGGCGGATGGCTTCCGGGGACGCTGCCGGCCTCACCTTGGATTTACCTGGTTTTCCGGCTGGTCTTCCGATTTACGAAAACTTGAAAGCGCCGAATATGGGATTCCTCGACTTCGTATCCCCATGACACCGTCCCCGCTATATTCTCGCATCACGATCGGAGCGGCCTTCGTCGTATGGTGGCTCTACGTTTTCTGGGGTAGCGGGGATATGCACCTCGTCTTGCTGCTGTTCTTACTGTTCTTGTTTTGGCCCCGCACTCCCTCTGCTCCGTGGCGATAGCGAGCGTGTGGCGAAAGACGTAGACCTACGGCAGGTTGAGGCTGTTCACGGAGACCTCGGAGAAGACCCGCCGGCGCTCACGTTGCCACTCGACCGAGACCCATGCGGATTGCCCGTCTGTCCCGGCCACCTGTTGCGCAAATATCGACGCGCAGCTTTCATCAGTCGCGCCAACGGTCGATGATCGCCTGAATAAGGCGTCTTGATGACGCGGTGGCAGAACAGGGCGCCAGGCCGCCACCAAGGGGACCCAGATGACACTGAAAAATCGTCTCATGGCCGAATGCGTCGGAACGTTCTGGCTCGTATTCGGTGGTTGCGGGAGCGCCGTTCTGGCCGCTGCCTTTCCGAATGTCGGAATCGGGCTGCTCGGGGTCTCGCTGGCGTTTGGCCTCACCGTACTCACGATGGCCTATGCGATCGGCCACATCTCGGGCTGCCACCTCAACCCGGCCGTAACCCTTGGCCTGGCTACCGCCCGGCGCTTTCCATGGTCCGACGTCGCCTCCTACATGGTCGCGCAGGTCGTGGGCGCGACCGTCGCTTCGCTTGTCCTCTATCTCATCGCCAGCGGTCATCCGGGATTCAGCCTCGCCGGTGGCTTTGCTGCCAACGGGTACGGCGCGCATTCGCCGGGAGGCTATTCGGTGCTCGCTGCACTTCTGAGCGAGACCGTGCTGACCGCGATGTTTCTCGTCGTCATCCTCGGCGCGACCGATCGTCGCTCGCCGGCCGGCTTCGCGGGAATTGCGATCGGACTTGCACTGACGCTCATCCATTTGATCGGTATTCCGGTAACCAATCTGTCGGTGAACCCGGCACGCAGCACCGGTCCGGCCATCATCGTCGGAGGATGGGCACTGGGACAGTTGTGGCTGTTCTGGATCGCGCCGATGGGCGGAGCGGTGATCGGGAGCATCCTCTATCGCAGCATTGCCGGCGAGGACATCTGAGGTGAGGATGAAGGACTTCGTTACCGGCGCGATGCGGTCGCACCCTTCGGTTTCGTCGGTCTCTTCTTCGGGCTGAACAATAGATCCGGTTCCTGGTCTCCCGGTCCCGTTCTCCAATCGACAGGATGGCGACAATCGGCGACCGAATCGTGATCTCGAGTGTCACCCGGATCCGCCGCCCGGAGGGCCCGGAACTCGAGCTCGACAGCTCAGTCTTGTCGAAACCGATGACGCCGGCCGCCTGCGCCGCGTGACTCTTTTCGACCCCCAGGACCGTTCCGAAGCGATGGTCGTCGCCGTGCAAGTGGAGATGGCTCCCGACTTCATGCCGGAGCCGCTGAACGTGATGGCGTGGAACTGCCACGGCCTCGTGATCCTCACCCGTGCTTACGGGAACCTGCAGGGAGACGGCCCCTACGAGAACGTCAGCTCGTCCATTTTCATGACGTCCGGGGAACGGCTGGCTCGTGTCGAGCCCTTCGCGACGGGCGAGACCTCCGAGGCCCTTGCGCGCTTCGACGAGATTTGCGCCGCGCTCGACGTGCAACAGGCGCTTTGACGTTCTCCGTCGGAAACGTCCGCTCCTGTTTGAAAACACCGATGATTGAGGATTTTGCGCGTTCGTCCTGCGAACGGATCCCCACTCCTGTCACCAGCAGCTACTGTGAGACGAATCACTAGTGGGCAATGTGTTCGGCGTCATGATTGTCGCCGCTCGGGGTAGCACCACCCGTGCCTCCAGCCCGCCACCGTCCCTGTTCGAAAGCCGTAATTGTCCGCCGAGTGACGCCGCGAGCTGGTCCGCGATCGCAAGGCCGAGACCGGTGCCGCCCGTCTCGCGGCTGCGGGAGTTTTCGAGCCTGACGAAAGGCTCGACGACGGCCGCAAGCTTGTCCGCGGGAATGCCGGGGCCGCGGTCTCGCACAGTGATCGCAAGAGTTTCCGGCGACAGCGTCTGGACGAGGATGTCGACATCGTCCGCGAAGATCAGCGCGTTGTCGGCAAGGTTGGAGACGATGCGCGTCAGCGCGCGGGGCCTCGTGACGATCGCAGCGCCGGCATCGTCGCGCTCGTCTCGAAGCAGCAGGGACCTCCCGGCGTCGGCGTAGTCGAAAACCAGGCTCTCGAGCAATGCGTGCAGGTCGACGCGACAAAACGGCTCCCGCGCCGCCTCCGCACTGCGTGCATAGGCAATGCCTTCACGCACCAGCGCCTGCATCTGGTCGAGGTCGGAGCCGAGCTTCGGTCGCAGCTCGGCGTCGGTGCTCATTTCGACGCGCAGCCGCATCCTCGTGATCGGAGTCTGAAGATCGTGCGAGACGGATGCGAGGATCTGCATTCGCTCACGCAGATGTGCCGCAATGCGACCCTGCATCGCGTTGAAGGCGGCAGCGGCACGCGCGACTTCGACGGGCCCGTCTTCCGGAAGCGCGCCGCCGGCGGGATCCGAGCCCATTTGATCTGCCGCAGCAGCCAGGTCGGCAAGCGGCCTCGTCACGCTTCGCACCGCCAGCCAGGTAAAGAGCGCAAGCAGCAAGAGCTGGAGAGCGAGCAGGACGACCACCCACGGCGACAGTGCCATGCCCGGCGACTCGAGCTCGACCGAAACCGGCGCTCCGTCGGCGAGCGCGAACTGCAGATCTAACCGCTCGCCGTCAGCTGCGCTTGCTTTGACCGGGCGCGAGCCGAGGGCATCGGAAACCGCCTGGACGAGCTCGGCGGCCGAAGACGGCGGGGCGTCTGGCGAAACCGGGCCGGGGCCGAGCGCGTAACGATAGTTGCGGCGCGCGATCCGCTCGAGCCAATGCGGCCTCTCCTCGGCAGGTACGCGCTCGAGAATGGCGACCGAACCCGCGATGTCGCGCGCAACGTAGGCAATCATCATGCGGCGGGTGCTCATGCCCCGCTCTGCCAGCACGAGCAGCATCGTCAGAGCCTGGGTTACCGCGAGCCCGGCAAAAAGAATCAGCGCGATGCGGCCGAACAGCGTTTTCGGCCAGAGTCTCATCGCGCCTCGTCGCGCGCTTTGACCGACACCGTAAATACGTAGCCTTCGCTGCGCACGGTCTTGATGTAGCGGGGCTCGCGCGCCTCGTCGCCGAGCCTCTGTCGCAGGCGGCTGACGAGCAGGTCGATCGAGCGGTCGAAGACGTCCGCCTCGCGGCCCTGGGTGAGGTCGAGGAGCTGATCGCGGGTGAGCACACGGCTCGGATGCTCGAGAAACACGAGCAGCAGCCGGTACTCGGCGCCGCTCAGCGGAACCACGGTGTCGCCGGCGTCGACCAGATGACGGGTCGTCGTGTCGAGAGTCCAGTCGCCGAACTCGAGGCGCCGTGTCCTTTCGGGCGGCCTCAAGTTCGGCGGCAGCATCCGCGTGCGACGCAGGACAGCCCGGATTCGCGCGAGCAGCTCACGGGCGGCGAAAGGCTTTGCGAGGTAGTCGTCGGCGCCCATTTCCAGGCCGACGACGCGATCCACTTCGTCGCCGCGCGCCGTCAGCATCAGGATCGGCAAGGCGCGATGCGGGCCGGCGCGCAACTCTCGGCACAGCGTCAGCCCATCGTCGCCGGGCAGCATCAGGTCGAGCACGACGAGGTCGACCGAACCTGCTGCCAAGGCCTCGCGCATGCGCCGGCCGTCGGGCACCGCCGACGTGCGCACTCCGTTCCTGCCGAGGTACTCGGCCAGCAGCTCGCGCAGCTCGCGATCGTCGTCGACGACGAGGACGTGGTCAGACCTTTCCATTGCAAATTCGCCGCCGGCGGCTCCGCCGCGCTTCCATAGCGCAAACCGGATCCTGACACCCGGACGATTTGTAACAGACTGTGTCGGCATGCGTCTCTGACACGGGAGCTTGCGAAACAGTGTCCATCCGACACACGGGGGATACGTCCGGGGCGTCCACTGCCCCTCGTCCGCACGCCGACAGCCCGATTCGGGTCGTCAAGGACGGCGGCAAGGAGCGATCATCCATGAGCAGTCCCGCACGAAAGTGGCTCCCGGTGCTTCTTCTCGTCGCCGCGGCGACGGCGACGGCGATCGCTGTCGCCGCGCAACCCGGTGTTCCCACCGCCACTGCCGGCGCCGAGCTCGGGCGCTGGATCACCGAGAGCGGCAACCTTGAAGTCGAGATCGCTCCCTGCGGCGACGCGCTGTGCGGGACGGTCACGCGAGTGCTCGCCAATCACTCGATGAGCGATTCCGGCAAGGAGATGGCCGCCGCCGACTCGCGCTCGCCGCTCGGCACGAAGCTCGTCTACGACCTCGTCGCCAGCGGCGACAACCAGTGGCGCGGCCAGATCTACAACCGCGAGAACGGCAAGACTTATCGTTGCATCGTTTCTGTCGAGGACGCCAACAGGCTGCGGGTACGCGGCTACGTGGGCATTCCGTGGATCGGCAAAACGCAGATCTGGACTCGCGTATCGTGATCGAAGCGGCGCTCGCATTCTGCTGCGGCTCGCTCACGTTGCTGTCGCCTTGCGTGCTGCCGATGCTGCCGGTGATCCTCGGCGCCTCGGTCGGGCGTTCCAATCCGCTGCGGCCGCTCGCGATCGCCGGCGGGTTCGTCGTGTCGTTTTCGGTCGTCGCTCTCGCGCTCGGAACCGTCGCCACGACGCTCGGTCTTTCGGCCACTACGCTGCGCAGCGCGGCCATTGCCGGACTTTTCGTATTCGGGTTCCTGATGATCTGGCCCGCGCCCTTTGAGCTGCTTTCCGCGCCTTTGGGCCGCCTGGCCGGGCGCGCAGCGCGTGTGCGTGGCGACGGTACGCTCGGCGCGTTCGTCCTGGGCGCCACGCTCGCCGTGGCGTGGACGCCTTGCGCTGGACCGGTGCTCGGAGCGGCGCTGACGCAGGTCGCGACCAGCGGCATCTCCTTTCATGCGGCGCTGCTCATCCTCTGCTTCGCACTCGGCGAGGGCCTGGTGATGCTCGCGATCGCCCGCAGCGGCCAGCTCGCGAGCCGTCGAATACGCGGCTTCCTGCCGTGGGCGCACCGCGTGCAGCAGGCGTTCGGTGGCGTCGTGATCCTGGCCGCGATTGCGATGCGCTATCGCTACGACGCGTTGTTGACGCTCTGGATCGCAAATCGCGGCTGACGGGGATTCGATGAAACCCTCCACCTTCTCGTTTGCCGCTACGGTGGCACTGCTCGTTGCAGTCCTCGCCGGCGGCCTCGGAATCCCGTCGGCAGCCACCGAGGCCGGCGACTATGGCCCGGCCCCGGAATTCGCAGGCATCGGCGCGTGGATCAACTCGGCACCGCTGACGATGGCGTCGTTGCGCGGCAAGGTCGTGCTCGTCGATTTCTGGACCTGGTCCTGCGCAAACTGCGTGCGATCACTGCCCCACGTTCGCGACTGGCACGAGCGCTACTCCGCGGATGGTCTCGTGGTGATCGGCGTGCACACGCCGGAGTCGGACTTCGAGAAGGACCGCGCCGACCTCGAGTCTGCAATCGCACGCTACGGCATTCGTCATGCGGTGGCGCAGGACAACGACTGGGCGACCTGGAAGGCCTGGGGCAATCACTACTGGCCGGCGGTCTACCTCGTCGACCGGCGCGGGCACATCGTGCTGCGGCACATGGGAGAAGGCGGCTACGAAGAAATCGACGCAGCGATACGGCGAGAGCTCGGTCGGTGACGCTTACGATCGGCGGACGAGCCGCGGAAACACCCCTCCCCCCGGGCCGGGGTCTTTCCGAGGCCCGCTAGACGTCACAGGCACTGTAGAGCACCTGGTTCGGTGAGTCCGGGGCCTTGGTGGGCCCGACGACCACGCCCTTCGTCGATTTATCGACGAGATGGGCCTTCACCTGGGCGGGTGTCCACGTGTGATGCTCGTCCAGGACCTGTGCGGCCACTCCGCCGAGAAAGGCGGCCGAGATCGAAGTGCCGCTGACACTCACGATGCTCCCCAGGAGCCCATCGGTATCGATGCCCACGCCGGGCGCGAAGAACGAGACACAGGTGCCACCGTTGGAGAACGGAGCGATGTGGTCCTTCAGGTCCACGACGTCCGTGTTGTCGGTGGCCGCGGCGGTCATGACGCTCGTGGCCGAGGCCGGAGAGTACTTGCATGCGTCGGCATGGCGATTGCCGGCCGCAGCAACAGTAGTGATTCCCGCTGCGGTCGCCGCGTCGACGGCGGCATTCAGGGCGTTGTTCAACTTGCCGGCGAGGGAGAGAACGATCACCGACGGCTTGGGGCTGGCCAGGTAGTTGTCGGTTGCCCATTCGAGGCCGGCCACCACGTCCGAAGCGAAGCCGATGCCTTTGCAGTTGAGCGCGCGCACCGCGATGAGCGACACCTGCTTGGCGACTCCGTACGTCGTCCCGCCGATCGTGCCCGCTACGGCCGTGCCGTGTCCGTTGCAGTCCTGATCGGTGCCGTCGATCTCGTCGGCGCCCCAGGATGCCCGCCCGCCGAGATCGGAGTTCGTCGTATCGATGCCGGTGTCGATCACGTAAACGTTGACGGCCGCACCCGTGAACTCGTACTGATACTCGCCGTCCAGCGTGATTGCCCGCTCGCTGAGGCGGTCCAGTCCCCAGCTCGGGACCGCCGACTGTGTCACACACACGATCTGGGCGAGCTGAACCTTGCGATCATGCTCGACGGTCACTCCGGGCCCGCCGCGAAGCTGCTTGATCAGCGCTCCGGGGAGCTTTCCCGAATAGCCTTCGTGAAAGATGTGAGTGATGACCGCGCCGCTGGCGGTGGCCTGGTTCGCGGCCGCCTGGACGTCGGTCCCGGGAGGTAATGTAACGATTGCCCGGCCCGCCGAGGCAGCCGAGGCCGTTGCGAGTATCCAGCTGCACACCAGTAGTGCGGTGAGTTTCGCTCCCCTCATCCGAACCCCTCCTAATTCCGAGATTGGGGAAATCTAGCCGAGTACTTGGCAGCGTCGCAACTGAAAGTCGCCCCAGAAGGGGGCTGTCGAGCGACGAAGCCCGCGATTCTCCAGGTCCTCGCAGAGGCAGTCGCCGTCAGTGCATGCCGGCATGCGATCGTTCTTCGATCGACCGCAGCAGCGTGCCGAGCGCGTGCACGTCCGCCGGTTTGACCAGGTGGTAGTCGAATCCGGCTTCGCGCGAGCGGCGGCGGTCTTCGTCCTGGCCCCACCCCGTCATCGCGATGAGCGTGACGGCAAGCGGCTGCTGGCGGATGCGGCGCGCCACTTCGTGGCCGTCCATTCCCGGCATTCCGATATCGAGCAGCACGACCGCGGGCTGGAAATCCGACAGTGCCTCGATTGCTGCCGCGCCGTCGTAAACGACGCGCGTTTCGACACCGAGGCAGTCGAGAAGAGCGCCGAGGCTGTCGGCCGCATCGACGTTGTCATCGACGACCATCACGCGCCGGCCTGCGAGATCGTGGATCGAGACGGCATCGACATCATCGCAGCCCGCCGCGGCACCCGCGGCAGCGACCGGAAGGCGAACGGTGAACTCGCTGCCCCTGCCGATTCCCTCGCTGCTCGCGTCGACCGATCCCCCGTGCATCTCGACCAGGCGCTTGACCAGCGTCAATCCGATTCCGAGGCCGCCTTGCGCACGAGTGGGACTCTGCGCGACCTGCGTGAACAGATCGAATACACGCGGCAACATCTCGCGCGCGATGCCGGTGCCGTTGTCGCGCACCGCGATCTCGACCACAGGGCCGGCGCGTCGCACGCGGAGCCAGATTTGTCCGCCGGAGTCCGTGTACTTCGCCGCGTTGTTGAGCAGGTTGGCCAGCACCTGTGCGAGCCGAACCGGATCGGCATCGAGGAAGATCCCTTCCACGGGCAAATCCATTTCGACCCGATGTCCCGCGGTATCGATCTGCGGCCGACTCGCCTCGAGCGCGGCGCGCACCACCTCCTCGAGCTCGACGCGCTCCTTGCGCAGATCGATCTTGTCGCGAGTGATCCGCGAAATCTCCAGCAGGTCGTCCACCAGGCGCACCATGTGGTTGACCTGGCGCTCCATCATCGCCGCCAGCTTGGCAATCTCCGGTGACGAGCCGCCTTCTTCGAGATTGTGCAGGATGAAGAGCGAGTTGCGGATCGGCGCGAGGGGGTTGCGCAGCTCGTGCGCGAGGATCGCCAGGAATTCGTCCTTGCGACGATCGTTGGTCCGCAGTGCCTCCTCGTTGCGCTCGCGCTCGGCAAGATGGCGCCGGATTTCGTATTGGCGTCGTCGGGCGCGAAGCGCGCTCCTGGCAGCACTGACGAGCGCCGCGACTCGCGTCGGTCGCTCGAGCACCGTCACGTTGCCGAGCAGCCCCATGGCCCGCGCGATCGCCTCGGAGTCGGCGCCGTGGCGTGCGAGCACGAGAACCGGAAGATCCGACCATGGCGGCTGGCGCGCCATCCACTGGGCAAGCCGGTACTGCTCTTCTCCCGCGAGCACTTCTTCCGGAAGCAGCAGAGCGCCGGCACCGTCATCCAGCTCGGCGCACAACTCGCGGATTGCGAGAAAGCAATTCGCCTCGATCCCGGCGTCGCCGAGGATACGGGCAGTCAGCGCCGCATCCTTTTCGGTCGGGGCAAGCGCGAGCATGCGCAGCTCGTTGTGCCCTTCCCTCATGGACGGGCCTCTTCCGTCCCCTCGTCTTCCCCGGATCCGTCGAACTCCGGGGTGCCGGTGAGGATCCCCCGGAACTTTCTGAGCGGCGGCCCGATGTGGATGCCGCCGTCGTCCATCCGGAATTCACGGATCGTCCGTTCGTGCGCACTGCCGCGCTTCTTGACCACGGAAATCGCCTGTCGCACGGCCCCTCGCGCCTCGAAATAGCGCATGAGCACGACGGTATCGGCCAGGTAGCTCGCATCGACCGGCGACTGCATATGACCACCGATCAGACCCTGGTGCGCACTGATCATGACCGTCGCGACGCCCGCGTGGCCGAGATACGCCAGCAACTCATGGAGCTGGATGACGAGGAACCTCTCGCCGGGCATCGCGTTGAGGTAGCCGTTCAAGCTGTCGATCACGATCACCGCGGCCGATCGCTTCTCTACCGCTTCCCGCACCGCCTGGATGAACGCTCCCGGCGCGAGCTCGGCAGGATCGACTTTCTGCAGTGTCAGGCGCCCGGATTTGACGTGGTCTTCCAGGGGCATGCCGAGCCCGGTCGCGCGCATCCGAAGCGTGAGCAGGCTTTCGTCGAAAGAGAATAGCGCTGCTTTCTGGCCTCGCTCCGCGGCCATCCAGACGAGACGCGTGGCGATCGTGGATTTTCCGGTGCCTGGTGCACCGGCGATGAGCATGCTCGTTCCCCGCTCGATGCCTCCTCCGAGCAGATGGTCGAGCTCGGCCAGCCCGCTCGACAGCAGCTCGGGGGCCTTGGGCGCAGAATGCTCGCGCGCAACCAGGCGCGCGAACACCTCGACACCGCCGCGGCGGATCACGTAGTCGTGATAACCGCTGCGAAACGGCACGCCGCGATACTTGACGACGCGCATGCGGCGGCGGTCGGCGCCGTAGTCGGGATTCATCTGTTCGAGAAGCACTACGCCGTGCGCGATGCTCTGCACCTGGAGATCATGGTCGGTGCTCGTCATGTCGTCCAGAAGGATCACGGTGCATCGCCGACCGGCGAAGAATTGCTTGAGGGCGAGGATCTGCCGCCGGTATCGCAGCGGATTGCCGGCGAGAAGCCGCAGCTCAGACAGGGAATCGAAGACAGCGCGCACCGGTTTTTCTCTGTCCACGTCCTCCAGAATCGTTCGGATCGTCTCCCCGAGCTCGATCTCGGATGGATGGAACATCGTGTACTGCGCGTCGGGCTTCAGGCTGTCCTCCGACGGGATGATCTCGCGGATCGTGACGCCGTCGAGCGACCATCCGTGCGACTCCGCGACGCCCTGCAGCTCCGCGGCCGATTCGGACAAGGTGATGTAGAGGACCGGCTCGCCCCGGCGGGCGCCTTCGAGCAGGAACTGCATTGCGATCGTCGTCTTTCCGGACCCGGGAACGCCTTCGACAAGATAGAGCCGATCTTGCGTGAGCCCGCCGCCGAGCACTTCGTCCAGCCCCTGGACGCCGGACGTGACGAAGCTCGAAGCGCTGGCGGAATCTTGGGCATTCATGATCTCTGCCTTTTTGAAGGTGACCACGCAGCGGGGCTCGCACGAAAGGGACCGAAACTATTCCACGAAACCGAAAGGCCCGAAAGATTCCCGCCTGCCTTCAGGGGGTGCGCACCTGCAGAAGTGAGCATGCGCGTGGGCCCTGCTCGGTACCCCGGCAACGTGCCACCACGGTGAGCAATGGCGTCCGCAATCAGTGGCCCACTCGTTGCGGCAGCAGCCCACCCAGAATGTTCACGAGAGTGTCGGGATCGACAGGCTTCGGCACATGCGTCGCAAATCCAGCCGCCAGCGCGCGCTCCCTGTCCTCGTCCCGCGTAAAACCGGTCAGCGCGACAGCCGAGAACGAGTCGCGCGTGCGGGTCTTCTGGATGCGACGCAGCAGCGAATAGCCGTCCTCCTCGGGCATGCTGAGGTCCGAAACCAGCACGTCCGGTTCCTGCTCCACGAACGCCCTCCACGCGTCGGCCGCGGACGAAGCAGACCGGACCGACGCACCACTGACGCGCAGTACCATCGACATCGCGTCGAGGGAATCCACGTCGTCGTCCACGAGCAGGACCTGCACGCCGTCGAGTCGACGAACGCTGCGGTTCGGCGCCGGTGCCGGCTGCCCGCGCGTCGAAGAGAGCGCCAACTCCGGAATGCGAACCTCGAAAGTCGCGCCTCGGCCGATACCGTCGCTTCTCGCGCGGACCGTGCCGCCGTGAAGCTCGACCAGTTGCTTGACGATCGCCAGGCCGAGACCAAGTCCGCCATACCGGCGCGTCGACGAGGTGTCCGCTTGCGTGAAATGCTCGAAGAGCCGCGGCAGGAACGACGGGTCGATGCCATCGCCGGTATCCGACACGGCGACAACCGACTGGTCGCCCTCACGCCGGCACTCCAGTGTTACGCGTCCGCCCGATGGCGTGAATTTCATCGCGTTGTCGAGCAGGTTGGCGAAAACCTGATGCAGCCGACCGGTGTCGCCGAGCACGAGACCGCAGCCGCCGTCGAGCACCGACAGATCGATGCCCTGCGCGGCCGCGCGCGGCAGGCATTCGTCGGACGCATTGCCGACGATGCCGCCGAGATCGACCGGCTTTCGATCGAGCTCCACCTTGCCGGCGGCGATCCGCGAGACATCCAGCATGTCGCGCACGAGCTGCAACTGCACGCGGACATTTCTCTCGACCGAATCCAGGGCGCGCGTCCGTTGCGTTTCGTCGAGCCGACCCTCCCGCAGGAGCGTCAGCCAGTTCAGAATTCCCTGCAGCGGCGAGCGCAGCTCGTGGGAGACCGTCGCAAGAAATTCATCCTTTGTGCGGTTGGCGTCCTCGGCTGCAGCGCGGGCAAATTCGATGGACTGCTCCATCCTCTTGCGATCGTCGATGTCGACCACGGCCGCAACCCAGCCGTCGCAACGTCCCGAGCGATCGAACGTCGGCCGGTACGTTGCCGTGATCCATCGCAACCCGATATTCTTGACGTCGAGCAGCTGCTCGTAGTGAACGACCTCGCCTTCGAGCACGCGCTCGAAATGAGGACGGAGCTGCTCAAAGGCGTCGCGGCCGAGGATGTCGACGATCGGACGGCCGACGATTTCGTCCACCTCCAGCTCCAGCCACTCTGCGTAGGGTTTGCTGACCCAGACGTAGTGGAGATCCCGGCTGCAACGAGTCACCAGTGCCGACATCGTCTCGGAAATCTGGCGCAGCTGTTCGTCGGCCGCCCGCAGCGACTGCTCGCTGCGCTTGCGTTCGACGTATTCGGCGGCCTGTCGCGCCAGCAGCTCGAGAAGCACAAAATCCGCGTCGTGTGGACGATGAGGCTGCGAAAAGTGGGTCGAGATCGTGCCGAGCACGTGCCCGGCTGCGCTCTTGAGAGGCGTCGATTGCACAGCCCGGATACCGGCGGCCAGCACGACCTCCAGAGTCCACGGGTCGGCAAAAACCGGGCTGTCCAGAACGTTCTCGACGACGACCCGAGAGCCCGTCCTCAGCGCGGCAGTGCAGGCCGAATCGGCGCCGGCACGGACTTCACCGAAGAACTCCACGAAGCGCGGCGGCAGCCCTTTGTGGGCACCGATCCGCAGCACGTTCGCCGTCTCGTCCAGAATGTGAATGGCCCCCTTTTCGGCGCCCATCACCCACATCGCGGTCTCGAGCATCCTTGCCAGGCACTCCTCGAGCGACGGCCCGAGCTGCACGAAGTACTCGGACAGTTCGTGGATCCTCGTGAGCGCGTCCGCCCTCTGTCGCAACTCCGTCGTTTCGACGAAGTAACACGCGACTGCGAAGTCGCCGTCGGGAAGCAGGATGCGGTGAATCTCCCACTCGTAGGATTCGACGTCCTCGAGATCGACGCGAGTCCACGTCGAGCGTTGCGAATGATACGGCTGACCAGTCTCCAGGGTACAACGGAAATGCGAGACGAGCTCGCGAGCCGTCGGCTCCGGGAACAGGATCCGCATCGCGTCCAACAGCTCGCATCCGATCACCGGTCGAACATTGCGGAATATCCCGTTCCTGGATCGCGCGTCCATGTGGACGATGCGAAGGGAGGAATCGACGACGGCCATGCCGAACGGCGAATGCTCGATCACGCTCCGCAGCGCTCCATGCGTCAGCGCGTCGGTTTCCTCCGTTCGCACGATCGGATTGGCCATGTGCTACCTGTCCTGCGGGCAGAAGCTGGACGGGATCATCCCCGAGCGGTTTTCGAATCCGCAGAGTCCCGGGCTTTTACCGCAACAGCGTCGCTTTGACAGCCCCGCGCACCGCTCTCTCGGGTATCTTTGTAACTCGGATCACAACCCTGGTCTCCAACTCATGGCCGCCTTGGTGGGTGGCCCTGAAGGGCAGCTATGCGATTCGTTCGCCCTCCTCTGAGACGTCGGCGGGACGTCCTCTTTGCGAGCGCGGAGCGCGGGGGCTTGCTCCATCGAGGCCCCCGGGCCCCGTCTACTGCGACACCGGCGGATCGCCCAGCGGCATCCCCCCATAGAGCACACCGCCGTTTCCATCCTGGTAGGTTTGCCACGGGATCGTTCCCTGCTGATCGACGCCAGGCTTGGTGAAGTCGCAGACACCGTCCGAAAACAGTGCCTGCAGTTGCGCCCACTGGGCGTCGGTCAGTGCAACGAGCCCGTAGTTGTCGCCGCGGTCGAGCGGCCGCAGCTGGCATTTGTTGGTGTCGGTCGTGATCGCATCGCCGGCTACGGTTCGCGGCGTGCCGTACGTCGCGACGACTGCCTGGCCGCAGAGATCGTCGAGCAGTTTCTGTCCCGCGCCGTCGTAGCAGCGGTCCGTGAGATCGGAAGGCTTGTCGTCCAGGACCTTCTGCGCAATCGGTTTGGAGGAGCCGTCCTGTTCGATGACAGCGAGCCAGCGGTCCATCGCGATGAAACTGTTCTTGGTGCACTCCGCATCGCCGAGCAGCGCCACCGGGCCCTCCCAGATGAGCTGGTTGCCGTGTCCTCCGTGCTCGCGGTCCAGGCGCGCGCGAATCGCGAACGCACGATAGGCATCATGGAACGCTCCGGGATCGGGGCCGCGGCAATCAATGATGGGGGTACGGTCGAGGTTGTTGGTCTCATTGACGAGGCCGGTGCGATACGCGTTGGCGAGCGCCGGCCGGGTCGCGGCAATGCGAGCCGCAGTGGGATTGATGTCGACGTCCAGGCCGCCGATCTTCTGGTTGAGATCGAGAAACTGTGCGGCGGTGATGGTGCCCTGTTGCAGCGCGCCGAGGCCGTACTGCACGCCGACGTTGTCGATCGGAACCCCGGCAAAACCGTGACCGAGCGCCTGCTCGTTGGCCGACCAGTCGGACGGGGGCCGCGGCCCGAACAGGTTGATCGCCGCGTCCTGGATGTCGCAGCGTACGCCGCCCGGGTTGGTCTGGGGATCGTAACGCTCTTCGGCGCTGACTCCGGCGCAGGCATCGGTGGGAACCGCCACGTGGAACTGCGCCTGGTCGCTGACTTCCGAGTTGACGATGGTGATGTGTCCCTGCACGTCGGACATCTGGTTCGGCGTCCACGCGATGCCGGTGCCCCATTTGGTCGGATCGGTGAAGTACGCGAGCGTGAGGTGGTAGTCGAGGAACTGGGTCGCCGTGCCCCACGCGTCGGGGAATGAGCAGGTCGGGAGGATTCCGTCATAGAATCCCGGGTACGCGTTGGCGATCCATTGCGCGGCAAGCGATCCGCCCGAGCAGCCCGAGCCGATCATGTAGCGAACCTCGCCGAGCTCTTCGATCAGGCGTTCCTTCGCCATGATGAGCGACTCGGCCTGCACGGCGACGTTGCAATTGTGTCCGCTGTTGTCGAGCGCCGTGGACATCGTCGCGAAACCCTCGCCGAGCGCGTACTCCGCGGTCGAAGCCGGATCGGCAACGGTGCCGCCGGTCGTCGTATCGGGCGCCGTTCCCGTCTGGTGGTCCACTCCGCACGATGCGCCGTGCACGACGAGAACCTTGTGGTTCCACTGCGGCTGCGGATCCCACGGCGTCCACGGCTGTCCGGGCTGGAACAGCGTGGAAATCTGGTACTGGTCGCGATCCTGGTAACCGTTCTCGACACGCACGATGAAAGGAACGGTGACGCCTTGGTCCGTCGTCGTCTGGGCTACATCGGTCGGAGGATTGTTCGGGTCGTATGCCTGGAAACCCGTCGCCGCCGGGCTGGTGGACTTGTAGACGTACGTGTAGACCGGCGGCTGGTTGCACTGCGCGTCGACGGCGCCGGACTGGCAAATCCACGGCAGGATCTGCGGACCCGAGAGCAGCGGCCCGCCGTTTGGATGATCAGTGATCGTCAGCTGGCGCCGCACGTTGCCGATGTGCGCCGAAACCACGTTCGCACCGAGCTGGAGACCGCTCAGCAGGCCCATGTAGCGGCCGTTGTCGCGACGCGGGAACTGGTCGGTCACGTCCCGTCCGTCCACGTCCACCGTGACGTTCGAAGGATCCGTGCCGGGTGGAACCACGATCTCCACCAGGGCGTCACCGGCGCTCACGAGATCGGCGCGATTCGACAGCACGCGGATCTCGCTTGCGACGCAGCTCGGGCCATTGCCGGGCACGGCGTCACAGGTGCTCGCGCACGCGCTGACGGCGCCGCCGAGCGCCTCGCACCGGGACGCATCTTTCATCGTGCGGCACCGGGTCCCGCTGCTCGTGTTCACGCAGCAGGTAACGGCGTCGGGCCTGCCGCAAGTGGTGCGCGATTCGCACCGCTCGACGAACGGAAGGCAGCTCTTGTCGGTAAGTGCGGCGCTCGCCTGCGCGGCTGCGCATCGCACATAGTCGCCGCGTCGCGACGCGCCGGCGCAGTCGCACGCCGAGGCTACTGCCGCCCGAGCATTGGCAATGTCGCTGCGGCCGGGCTCGCTCGCGGGGTCGCACGCATGACTCGGCACGACGCCGACGGCCATGACGAGCACAGCCGCGGCCAGCGCGAGACGAGGAAGAGCGAACCCTGCGTGCCCATCGGGTCCATCGGGCCCATAGAGCCCATGGAGAAAGAACGGAAGACGGTGGAGTCGATGCACGACATTCTCCTTCGCGTGCACGCAAGGCGTTCGGTCACAGGTCCGCTGCCGGCCCGGCCTTGCGTTCAAACTCCCCCAACCCAACGGGAGACCCGAAGAGTTACCTACGGGCCAGTAAGTAGTGGTAGCGCTCCCTACATTCTATAGCGAGACCCCTGCACGATTTTGGACCCGCCCGGGTGGGTGCCCCCGACCGCTCGTCCGCGAAGCGCGGGTGCCCGCTACTCCATGCCGACTGCCGAAACCTGATCCGGCAGAGCGCCGCCTGTTGGAGCGAAGTCGAGTCGAGCTTCATGGCCGAGAAGAGGGATCCTCAGCGCGATGCCGGATTGGATCGCCCCGAAAACCGGCGCAGAAAAAATCCGGCAGCCAGCGACGGCATCCAGATCCACGCGATCTCGTTCTTCAGGACCTCGAGTCCCCGCAATGAAAAGAAGGCGACGCCGATCGGCGAGACCTCGATCGGCGTCCAGGGGAAGAAGTAGCGAGTCCGGTCGAACGGCGAGAAGAACGCCACGCCCAGGCCGCCATTGGTGAAGGCGTCGAGCACACCGTGCGAAGCTGCGACGACGATCAGGATCGCAGCGAGCGTCAGGCCGTCCTTGTTCCAACGAGGTCGCAGTCGCGCAGCAGCGAGCGCGCCGGCCACTCCTGCAAACAGCAGCGAGTGCGTGATCCCGCGATGGCCCCACAGGGAGTCGTAGCGCACGCCGAACGCGAAGCCGGCGACGTCAATGTCGGGAAAGACTGCGCAGAGCACGGCCAGATACCAGAAACGCCAGTCGGAGCGCTGGTGGTCCGGTGCGGCCTGGCCGATGGCGCATGCAGCGACTGCGTGGGAAAAAACGCTTGCCATGCCGTAAGACGGTCTCTCCTATCACATCGGCTGCGGCCTTCGCGCCGCCGGTCACAGCGGTCGCTGCCCCTCGTCTCCGGCTCGGAACCCGCAGCGTCCAGCCGACAGGACTTCGGTGGTGTTTCCCGTTTGCCGGTCGTAGCTTCCGCGACCATTCCCGAGCCAAGGAGCCGTCCATGACCACGCGCCTGTCCAAGGAAGAATGCACGCTCTACAGCGGCGCCGCGCAGGGCACCGAGGCCGAGTTCGGCGCTGCCGCCGAACGTCACGGCGTCGAAGAGGTCAACTTCACGTTCCATGGACACAGCGATGCGCGCACGCGCGGCCTCCACGTGTTGACGCATGCCGAGCTCAAGCGCGGCGACGTGAGCCTTTCCTACGTCAGCAAGCTCATGCACCGCAGCTACCACGACACGCCGCTGTTCCGGAAGGTGCTGCAGACCGTCTGGCACCAGGTCAACAGCGGCCAGGAAGTCTATGTCGTCGGCAAGATCATGGACGACGGCACCGTCAAGGGCGGAACCGGCTGGGGCGCCGAGTTCGCCAAGCTCTGCAACAAGCCGCTGTTCGTCTTCGACCAGGACAAGGCGCACTGGCTGCGCTGGAACGACGAGGCGTGGAAGGAAATTGCCGACCCCGTCATCGAGCATTCGCAGTTTACCGGCACGGGCACCCGGTTTCTCAACGACGACGGCCGGCGGGCAATCGAAGACCTGTTCCGCAGGACGTTCGGAGGCTAGCCCCGACATGCGAAATCTCTTCTCGCGGCTGCTGCCCGTTGCGTTTGTCCTGGCCGTCCCGGTACCCGCGCTTGCCGTCACTGCACCGTGGCCGCCGCTGCCGACAGAAGCGCCTGCACCCGCCGACAATCCGACGACCCCTGCCAAGGTCGAGCTCGGCAAGAAGCTCTTTTTCGATCCCCGCGTCTCCGTCGACGGCACCGTCTCGTGCAACTCGTGCCACAACGTCATGGAAGCCGGCGTCGATGATCGCCCGCAGTCGGGCGGAGTGCGCGGGCAGCGCGGCGCGCGTTCGTCACCGACGGTTTACAACGCCGCGTTCCTTTCGGTGCAGTTCTGGGACGGGCGGGCCCCCTCGCTCGAAGAGCAGGCCAAGGGTCCGATCGTCAATCCGGTCGAGATGGGAATGAAAGACCACGCGGCCGTGACCGGCCGCATCGCTGCAATTCCTGCCTACTTCTCCGAGTTCGAGTCGGTGTTCGGCAAGGATGGCCTGACCATCGACAATTTCGCCAGGGCGATCGCCGCGTACGAGCGCACGCTGATCACGCCCGACTCCGCTTACGACCGCTACGCCCGCGGCGACGAAAGCGCGCTGAGCGAGCAGCAGAAGCGAGGCATGCAGACGGTACTCGCGACGGGCTGCACCGCGTGCCACTCCGGCGTCGACTTTGCGGGCCCACCGCTTCCGCCGGGACAGGGTTTCTACCAGAAGGTTCCCCTCATTCCCGGCAGCCAGTACGAGACCAAGTACGACCTGACGAGCGACATCGGGCGCGAGCAGGCCACGAAGAACCCTGCCGACCACAACATGTGGCGCGTCCCGTCGTGGCGAAACATCGCGCTGACGGCGCCGTACTTTCACAACGGCTCGGTCGCGACGCTCGACGAAGCCGTGCGGGTCATGGCGAAAATCCAGCTCGGCAAAGACCTCGACGAACAGCAGGTGGCCGACATCGTCTCTTTCCTCGAGTCGCTGACCGGGAAATTCCCGGAGCAGACGATGCCGCGCCTGCCGTCGGTCGAGGCGAAGACGGTCGTGCCGGTGGATCCAAAGTAGGAACGGTCGGCTCTAAATCGCGCATTCGGCGCGAACCACGGAGCAACGGGACGTGCAATCCACACTGAGCGGCGGATGCCTTTGCGGGGCGGTACGCTACGAGATCGACGGGAAGCTTCGCCACATCACGCATTGCCACTGCGGCATGTGCCGCAAATCGCACGGAGCGGCGTTCGCGACGTACGCCAGTCTCTCGCGGGAGCGTTTCCGGCTGACGAGCGGTGATGGCGCGCTTCGCACTTATCGCTCGTCGAAGAGCGTCACGCGCCAGTTCTGCGGCACTTGCGGCTCCTCGCTGTTCTGGTCCGACGACCAGTACCCCCAGTCCATCGAAGTCGCGCTCGGCACGCTCGATGGGGATCCGGGCGGTCGGCCGGTAGCCCACATTTTCGTCAAGGACAGGGCTTCCTGGAACGAGATCACCGACGCGTTGCCGCGCTTCGACGGCAACGTTCCCGCCGATTCCGATTGAGTTGGCCCGCGGCGCCTCGGTGTCAGCCCGACGGACGAAAAAACGGCGGCGACCGCCGATCCGTCAACCGCCCGCCGCGCTAACGCACGGCGCAAAAATCGCCGCGAGGCCGGCAATGTCAGACCGATCACCCGCGACTCGCTTCGAACCCGAATCCTGGGTCGTGATGCGCCGGAGAATCACTCTGGCCTGGAGGCGGACGGCGTGCTATCGCTGCGACGCATGCCTCCGGGCGCGCGACGTGTCGTCATCGCGCCATCGGCAAAAGGAATTCCAGCATGAGACCGTCCCTCTGGCTCCATTGTCGGCGTTTCGCGGTCTGCGCGCTCGTCCTTGGTCATGCAGTTTTTGCGGCCGGTCCGGCGCTCGCCGGACGACATTCGCAACCGCTCGCTACCGGCCAGACGGATTGCTTCGACGACCTCGGACTCGCGATCGACTGCGCCGGTTCCGGCCAGGACGGAGAATTCCAGGCCGGCGCAAAGCGACAGCTCGTCGACAACGGCGACGGCACGATCAGCGACCTCGCAACCGGCCTGATGTGGGAGAAGCTCTCGGCCGACGGCTCCGTCCATCAGTTCGACAACCAGTACAAGCTGCAGTCCACGAAGATCCCGGAGCTCAACGCCACGCGTTTCGCAGGATATACCGACTGGCGGGTGCCGAACGTCCGCGAGCTCGAAACGCTGCAGGATTTTGACCGTCGCGGCCACGCTACTCCGACGGAGTTCGACCACGACTGCGTCCCGGGATGCACGATCCTTACGTGCAGCTGCCTGTGGCGACCCGCGTTCTACCATTCGTCGTCCATCTACGCCGAATCTGCGTTTTTCGCGTGGGACGTCGGGTTTCGGCTGGGATGGATCCATCCGATCGAGAAATACTCGGGTCAGCCCATTCGTGCCGTTCGCACCATCGTCGGCGCGCACCCCAGGTCTCGTACGCTGCGGACGGGACAAACCCGCTGCTATTCCCTCGAGCCGTTCGAGAGACAGGAGGTGCCGTGCGCGGGAACCGGAGAAGACGCCGAGACGAGAACCGGCTTGCGCCGCAGTTTTACCGACAACGCAGACGGTACGATCACCGATGACGTGACCGGCCTCACGTGGGAGAAGCTCTCCAGTGACGGCTCGATCCATGACGGGAACACGGCCACCTATTACTGGGATGATTCCGCACTGAAAATGGCGCAACTGAACGCCGAACGCTTCGCCGGGCACGACGACTGGCGCCTTCCCAATATCCGCGAACTGATGACGTTGCGCACGATTTCGAGGGTTGGGCCCGCGGCCTATCCCGCGTTCAACAACCACTGCGAGCCGGGCTGCAGCACGCAGACATGCAGCTGCTCCGGCACCGGGGGCGCCTTCTGGTCCTCGACGACGTTGCCTTACAAGAGAACCGAGGCCTGGACGCTGGATGTCTACGCAGGCGCGCAGCTTCCCCTTTCCAAACCGCTAGCGCACGCCAGGGTGCGGGCAGTGCGAGGCGGACTGTAGGATTCACCCGCCGGCGTGAGAGACTCTCGTTCCCCGGTGGGAAGCGGCGAGCTGGAGGTCGTGAATCATCCCGACATCGTGCGCAGCGCGTTGCCCGACCGTTGCATCAGGTCCAGCACCGAGATCTTCTGCCAGATCTTTCCCGACAACCCGGTCGTCAGGTTCTCGACGTCGTCCACGGCATCGAGAACCACGGGATCCTGGAATCCCTGCAGGTACAACGCCGCGATCTTGCCCGTCAGCGAGAGCGCCTCGGAGCAGTAGTCGAGGTAGCGGCTGAGCGCGAACGGAGTGAGAGCCCTCTTCGTCGTCGCGTCTGCGTCTCCGCGAAACGCCAGCTCGGGATCCTTGGTGAGCTGGTGCATGTCGATGATGTGTGCCAGCGAGCGGAGCTCGTGGATCGCCTTGAGCGCGCGTGCCCGCTTGATGCGAGTTTCCCACGTCGTCAGGAACAGGATCGCAGCACCGAAGTAGACGAGCGAGCTCAGGCTGGCGCTCACTTCCTGGATCAGCAGCGCGAAATCCGCGTTGCCCGACTGGCGATATCCGAGCACGAAGCTGACCGACACGAGAACGATCGCCGCGGCCATCAGCCCAACGCCGATGCGCAGAGGCAGGTTCGGCTTCTGGATCCAGGCGATGCGCGCCACCGTCTCGTCGGCGACGCCGCGAAGGTCGGCGACGACGCTGGCCAGTCCCGACCCCGGGAACCGCTCTTCGATGCGACTCTGGAGACCCGAAACGGTTTCGACGATGCGCCGTGGATCGAGCTGGCGGTAATTCGGCTGCATCGACTTCACGTCGCCGGCGGAAGAATCAGCGATTTTTGCCGGCGGGTTTGCTGCCCGCGAAGTTGAGCGCCACGGCCTCGCGGATCAGCGCCTTCAACGCCGTCGCGTTGATCTTTTCGCCCTCGTGGAAATCGATGGCGCGTCTCACGTTGCCTTCGAGGCTGGAATTGAAGAGGCCCGACTGGTCTTTGAGCGACGCGCCCTTGGCAAACGTCATCTTCACGACGTTCTTGTAGGTCTCGCCCGTACAGACGATGCCGTCATGAGACCAGACGGGCGTTCCCCGCCACTTCCACTCCTCGACGATCTCGTGGTCCGCTTCCTTGATCAGTTTGCGAATCCGCGCGAGCGCCTCGCCGCGCCAGTCGCCCAGCTCTTCGATGCGTTTCGTGATGAGCTCGGGGGCGAATTCGCCCTCCGTAGCGGCCTTGTCCGTGCCGGAACGCTTCATCACAGGTTCACCGGAAGTCGCCGCCTGCTGCGATCGCTCAATCGGGAATTTCTGGTTCGACGAGCCTGGCGAGCTGGTCGAGCGACTCCTGCCAGCCGAGGTAGCACGCCTCCGCCGGAATCGCTGCCGGAACTCCTTCCTGGGTGATGCTGAGCTCGGTGCCGCAGGACACCTGTTTCAGCGTCGCGGTCATGATCATTTCACCGGGCAGGTTGGGGTCGTCGAAGCGGTCGGAGTAACGGATGCGCTCGCCCGGCACCAGCTCGAGATAGCTGCCGCCGAAAGAGTGGCCGTTTCCGGTCGTGAAGTTCGTGAACGACATCCGGAAAGTGCCGCCGACCTTCGGTTCCTGATGGTGCATCTTCGCAGTAAATCCGTTTGGCGGAAGCCATTTGCACATGGCATCGGCGTCGAGGAACGCGCGGTACACCTTGTCGGGGCTGGTGCGAAGAACCCGGTGGAGGCGGATCGTGTGTGTGGACATGACCGTTCTCCTAGCCGGTCCTTGTTCCAGCACAAGCCTGACCGGATCGCCGCGCGACCATCGCTTTCCTCAGTCCGCCCCGCCCGCCACACATCGGACGGGAGGAAGAACGCCTCCATTCCCGCGCTGAGACGGAGCAGGCGAACCGTCTGCGCCGGATTCGGCTCAGGACACTAGTTCAGCAACACGACCGCATCGTTGGTCGTCTGTGCGAGAAACGCCGACAGCGCCGGCAGTGTCAGCACGTCGGTGGCCGGATTCACGGATGGATCGAGCTCGTAGATCACTGTCCCGTCCGCTTCGAGCGCGTGGAACGCCTGTACGTTGGACCCATCGGTCAACTCGAGATGGAAATCCCCGACCGTGCGGCCAACCCAGCGCAGCTCGACGCCCGTTCGCATTGCGGCTTCCGCCGCCAGCGGTGCGACGGCGTCTTCCAGGGTCGAACGTGCGGCGGAGACGTGGATCACGAGCAGCCGGGTGCCGAATTCGATCGGCGGGATGGCGTGGAACGCGTAGATCGCGTCGCAATTGTACAGGCAGTGCTCGAAACCGAAATGGAGGGTGTCGCCCACCTGGCGGTGCTTGAGGTCGACCAGTGGAAAGACTTCCGACCGCGTCGAAAGGTGCAGGAAATCGTCGGCGCTGCCGTAAAGCGGCATCGCCTGGGTTCCCTGCACCAGAGCGGCAGGCGACGAGCCGGTGACATCACCCGGCACGCCCGGCGCGAACAGGATGCGGATGCCCTGGCTGAGCAGCAGCGGGAGAATCGCGCTGTTGTACTGCGAGTCCGCCATCGCGTCCTGGACCGTATAGATGTTGACGGCCCCGAGCGGACAAGCGAGCGGCGCATCTTCTTCACGACCGACGATGCGGGAGGCAACGTAGTCTCCGTAAACCGGCGAAACCCACGCTTCGCCGACGTTTTCCTGGACACGACGCGCGTACGGCCTTACGAGCGCAGCCTCGGGAAGATTCGCTGCTGCGCCGAGCGCCGCGTTGAACGAGTTGGCCGTGCGCGCACGGATGCACTCGGAAGTCGTCTGGCACTGGCAGCCGGGTAGCCTTGCCCCGAGATCCACCCCCTGGCATCTGGTCGCGACCGCGTCCTGCACGTTCGTGTCGCATGCGGCGGAGACGGCGCCGTCCGGATCGGAATCGCGACACGCCCCGAGCGCCGCGGCATCGTTGATGCTGGTGGCCAGTCCGCCGCTCACGCACGCTGCAAAAGCGGCGACGTGAGCCGTCCAGCATCGGTCGATCGCAGTAGCCAGCGCACGCTGGCATGCGGCGGCTGTCGCGTCATCCGCCTTCGTTGCAAGCGCATCCTCGATTGCGGGACCGAAGAACTTCTGAAGCAAAGCGGCGCGCTGGCCGCCGGCGGCGGCCGCGGTCGTCGCGCCGGTCAGATCCGTGACTCCGAAGTCCGGTTGTATCGTGCACGCCTTCGCGATCGTGGACTTCGCCTTGGCCTGGGCTCCGGCGATCTTCTGCTTCGCGTCGGCGGTGATGCATCCGGCAACCGTGGCCGGAGCGAGATCGCCCGAAGCCGCGGCCTTGATGCAGCCGAGAGCCGCCTTCCCTTCCGCCTTCGAAACGCCGGCGAAGCCCTTGTCGACCGCTCCCAGGCACTTTTGCTGCGCGGCGCTCTCGGCCGCCGCAGTTGCCGGCGACTGGACGAGCGGAGCGAACAGGACGGCGACGATAAGAAGAAGGCGGCGGACAGTCGAAGTCATCGGGAATCTCCGCAAATGGCCGGATGGCCGAGGTTTTTGAATCGGAGCCGATCTTTTGGCACAAGCTGTGCCGATTTGTCAAGGGCCAGGCTGTGGCTCTCGAATGAGTCCCACCCGGATAACTCCAAGTCCCGCATCACGGTCGCCGTTGTTTTGGCAATACTTTTGCCAATACTATTGTCCATGAGTTGGACAGTCTGGCTGATGGCCGCTCTCGCCTACGGCGCCTTTCTTGCGTGGTACACGAACTGGCGGGGCCCTCTGCGTCCCGAAGAGATCGACCGCTTCCTCGAGCTGACCGTCGCCACGCCCGGTGCCGCACACAACGACCTCGCCATCATTCGCGAGTTTCTCGAACACGATGACGGGCGCGAGTTCATGATGCTCAACGTCGTGAAGATCGCCGAAGGCGAGGCTGCTCATCCGGATAGCGGACAGATGCAGCCCGCACCGAAGCTGATGCGGCACTACATGCGGTCCTTCCTGCCGCTTGTCCTTCGCCATGGTGGACACCCCGCGATCGCGGCGCGCAAGATCGGCGGCTACGTCGATGCGTGGAACGTCGCGCCGGATCCGGGCTGGACGCTGATGGGCTGGGTGCGCTACCGCAGCCGCCGCGACATGATGGAGCTCGTCGTCGATCCCGGGTTCTCCCGCCTGCATCCGTTCAAGATCGTCGGCACTGCCCAGACGTTCTCGTTCCCTACCCGTCCGATGCTGACGCTGTTTGCCGGCCCTCGCGTGTGGGTCGCGCTCGTGGTCGCGCTGGTCGCGGCGCTTGCGCAGATCTGCGCGCTGTTGCAGAGCTAGGAAGCGATGAGCACTGCGAAACCAGGCGCAGCAGCGGGCGACGATGTAACCGACGGGCGGCATCTTCGTTCGCGCTCGAGCCGTGCCCGCATCGTCGAAGCGCTGTCACGCCTGGTGCGCGAAGGCGACGTGCTGCCCGGCGCGGCGCGCGTGGCCGAAGTCGCCGGCGTGGGCCTTCGCACCGTGTTCCGGCATTTCGAGGACATGGATTCCCTCTACCGGGAAATTGCGGCGCTCATTGCGGCGCAAGTGCTGCCGGCGCTGTTCGCGCCCTATCGCGGCACGACGTGGCAGGCACGGCTCGGCGAGCTGGTCGCGCGGCGCTGCGAGCTCTACGAGGCGATCCTGCCGTACAAGGTCGCCGGCGACCTTCGCCGCTTCCAGTCGCCTTTCCTGAGGCACGACTATGAGCAGCAGCTCGAGCTCGAGAAGCACTCGCTGGCAAGCGTGCTGCCGGCGGAGCTGGCAGCGGACGAGACGCTGCAGGAAGCCCTGCGCGCGGCCACTTCGTTCCAGGCCTGGCGCATTCTTCGCCACGACCAGGCACTTTCGCCGGCGCAGGCGCGCGCCGTGGTCGAGCGCAGCGTCGCCGGCCTGTCGCGCGGTGTCGCAGGCACTGCGATCGAATCGAAAACCATCCCCGGAGGCGCATCATGACCGGTTCCGCAATGACGACCGAAATCCGCGTCCGCCGCGACAACCTGCGCGAGACGAGCGTTGCGACCAGGGCCCTGCCGCCGCTCGAGAACGGCCAGGTGCTCGTGCACGTGGAGCGTTTCGCGCTGACGGCGAACAACGTCAGTTACGGCCTGACCGGAGACATGATCGGGTACTGGCGATTCTATCCGACGCAGGACCCGTGGGGCGTGATTCCGGTCTGGGGTTTCGCCGACGTCATCGAATCGCGCTGCGACGCCATCGCCGTCGGAGAGCGAATCTGGGGTTTCCTCCCGATGGCCTCCCACGCCGTGCTGAGTCCCGCGTCGGTGCGGGCGGATTCCTTCGTCGACGACACGCCCCACCGCCGCGATCTGCCGCCCGTATACAACCAGTATCGTCGCACCAGCGCCGAGCCGGCGGACATGAAGAAATGGGACGACGCGCGCTGCCTGTACGTGCCGCTGTTCTCGACCGCATTCATCCTGACCGACTGGCTCGAGGACAACCGCTGGTTCGGCGCAAAACAGGTGCTGATCGGCAGCGCTTCGTCCAGGACCGGATTCGGCCTTGCGGACCTGCTGTCGCGCGTGCCGGGGCACCCGGTTCGCGTGATCGGGCTTACCTCCAAGCCGAACGAAGCATTCGTGCGCAGCCTCGGCACCTGTGACGAAGTAGTCACGTACGACAACGTCGCGACGCTCGATCCCTCGGTGCCGTCCGCTTTCGTCGACATGTCCGGTTCGGCTTCGCTGCTCAGTGCAGTACACGGGCATTTCCAGGATCGTCTTGGCGTGAGCTGCCAGGTCGGAGCGACGCACTGGGACGACTCGCGTCGCCCTCACGAGCTTCCCGGCCCGGTGCCCCAGTTCTTCTTTGCGCCGACACAGATCATCAAGCGCGAACAGGAATGGGGCCCCGGCGAGCTGCTGCGGCGCGCGATGGTCGAGAGCCTGCGCATCGTCGCTGCGATCGCGCCGACGATGCGCATCGCGCACGTTCGCGGCCCCGAGGCCTGCCGCACCGCGCTCGACGAGATGGTTGCCGGCCGCACTCCCCCGACCACCGGCGTCATTCTCGCGCTCGACGGCACGACCGCCGCGCCGTGAACATGGGATGACGATGGGGGAACGATCATCCGGCGATGGTGGCGAAGACCTCGGCAATCCGTCCTGGAGTGACAACTGGACCACCGGCCATCCGGCATTGCACGGCGAGATCATGGACGTCGAGTCGCGTTCCGTGTGGCTCTGCCAGCAGCCGATCTCGTACGAACGCTACGATGCGCTCGCACTTCCGGACGGCTTCATCAGGACCGGCATCGGTGGATCGACGGCGGACCTCGCGTATTTTCGAAGATCGCCGGGTCGAGACAGCGACGGCCCGCTGCAGGTTCGTGACATCGACGGCGTGCGCTTCTCGTTTGTCGCGACACCGGGAGAACCCGAAGCCATGCTGCCGGGCCTCGTGATCCTGCCCGTCTCCAAGCACCACCGCGTGCTGTACCGCGCCGGCCGCGCGATCGAGATCATGGATTGCGGAGACGGGTTCGACTACGTGCCGCTGGTCGCCGAAGCGCGGATGGCTGGCCGTCGCAGGGATCGGCCGCTGCCGCCACGCACGGCACCCAAGGGATGGTCGTCGCGGTTCGTCACGCTCGCCCGCAACCTCCTGGTCGAGCTGCCGTGCCCGACCCGCGTCACCTTCTTTGCGAGCGGCGAATCGTTCCAGGGACCGGTTCGCCTCGGGCTCTAGCAGCGGCCGAAAAACCCCTCCCGTCGGCCGGCACACCGGTTTTCGCGAATTTTTCCAATGCCGGTGCTGGAAATCCGCATCAAATAAGAGCTAACTTTTCCGCCAGGGCCCACGCGGGCTCGATCTGGAAGCCGCAGCCGCGGGGGATCGATCACGGGCTGCGAGCTGTCCGTCCGGGGAGGACCTGCCATGAATCTGTCGAGTCGCGTCGCGCTCTGCGCGACGCTCACGGTCGTGACGGTTGCACCCGACGCGCACGCTACCGACGTGCTGACCTGGCACAACGACAATGCGCGCACCGGGCAGAACCTGACCGAAACCCAGCTCACGCCGAGCGCAGTGCGCATGGGCGGCTTCGGCAAACTCTTCTCCGACCGGGTCAAGGGATACGTCTACGCCCAACCGCTCTATCGCGCGGCGGTTGCGAACATCGCCGGCGGCACCCATGACGTCGTCTTCGTCGCCACCGAGCACGACCTCGTCTACGCCTTCGACGCGAACGCCGTCGGAGATCCGCTCTGGCAGGTGAACCTTGCCGACGCCTCGCAGCGGGAGCGCCCGGTGCGCTCCCACGACGTCGAATGCACCGACCTCGTTCCGGAAATCGGCATCACGAGCACGCCGGTGATCGATGCTGCGACAGGCACGATCTACGTGGTCGCCAAGAGCAAGGGCGCCCTCGGAGTGGTGCAGCGACTTCACGCGCTCGACATCACCAACGGCGCCGAGCGGCCCCATTTCCCCGTCACGATCGATGCGGCGGTTGCCGGCGACGGCGACGGGAATGACGGCGGCATGCCGCCGATGGTGCACTTCGATCCGTTGCGCGAAGGCCAGCGCGCTGCCCTGCTGCTGGCCGGCAACGTCGTGTACATCGCGTGGGCCTCGCACTGTGACGTCGGCCCTTACCACGGCTGGGTCATCGGCTACGACGAGACCGACGGCCACCAGGCGATGGTCTTCAATGCGACTCCCGACGGGGGCCTCGGCGGCATCTGGCAAAGCGGCGGCGGATTGGCGGCCGACGACGACGGCAACATCTACTTCGAAACCGGCAACGGGACCTTCGACGCCGACATGGGCGGGCGCGACTACGGCGACAGCCTCGTCAAGATCGCTCCCGACGGCTCGGTTCTCGACTGGTTCACGGCGTCCGACCAGCAGGTGCTGAACGACGCCGACATCGACTACGGCTCCGGCGGCCCGGTGCTTCTGCCTGACCAGCCCATGGCACCGGCTCACCTCGTGGTCACCTCCGGAAAAGAAGGAACGATCTTCCTCGGCGACCGCGACGACCTCGGGCACTTCCACGGGTCCGACCAGGTGGTGCAGGAGCTGTTCGAGGAAATCGGCGGCACCTGGAGCCTTCCCGCCTTCTGGAACGATGTCGTCTATTACGGCGGCAGCGGCGATTCGCTCAAGGCCTACCCTTTGACCGGCGGCCAGCTCGTCACTCCGCCGTCGTCGAGTGCTCCCGACGGATTCGGCTTTCCCGGCTCGACGCCGTCGATCTCGGCCTCCGGCACCAGCGGAGCAGTGTTGTGGGCGCTGCAGACCGACGGTTTCATGCAGGGACGACCTGCCATCCTGCACGCGTACGACGCGACCGACCTTACGCAGGAGCTGTACCGCAGCGATCTCGGCGGCAGCAAGCAGAGCCCTGGCGGAGCAGTGAAATTCACCGTACCGACCATTGCCGACGGCAAGGTTTTCGTCGGCGCGCGCAAGCGTCTTTCGGTGTACGGCCTGCCGTAGCAGTCAGGCCTCTCGCGCCACTGCGCAGCTAGT